>CAMOHY010000012.1 GCA_946615495.1 uncultured Clostridia bacterium | reverse complement strand
GGGGTTATAGTAGTACACGCAGCCGCCGGTCGGGTCCCAGCCGTTCATGGCGTCTCTGGCAGCCCGGAGGGAATCGCTGTCCGGGGTCAGGTTGATTTGTCCGTCCGCCACGCAGTCGAAGGCCCCGGCCTGGTAGATCACGCCGCTGATGGTGTTGGGAAAGGCGGCGGACCGCACCCGGTTGAGCACCACCGCCGCTACCGCCACCTTGCCCACGTAGGGCTCCCCCCTGGCTTCGCCGTGCACCAGCCGGGCCAGGGTGTTGATTTCGCTTTCATGGTAGGAGGCTGGGGCAGCCCCGGCGCTGAGCGTGATCCCCAGGGCCGCCGCCGTGGCGGGGCCTACCACGCCGTCCGCCTTCAGCCCGTTTTTCTTCTGAAACCACACCACCGCGTCGTAGGTAGACTGGCCGAAAACGCCGTCCGCCGCCGCGTCCAGGTAGCCGTACTGCCTGAGGCGCTGCTGAATACGCCGCACGTCCTCTCCTTTGTCGCCCCATGCCACGGCTCCCTGGGCGCTGCTGGCCGTCAAAAACAGAATCATCAGGGCCAGCAGCGCCGCTTTTCCCCATCGTTTCACGCTTATCATCCCCTTTTCATGGTGATTATTGTGCGCAGAAGGCGGGCAAATCTTCCGCCCAATCGCTGCGGCGGCGGGCTGGAAGATTTTTGTATTTCATTTTTGTTACACATTTATGAAAGATTTGCTTGACATTGTTACAATCATGAAATAAAATAGACTTGGTTCAGTATCGAATCCTGAGGCAGAAATGCCCATTTTCAGATTATTTTGCACGGAGGATAGCTTTATGCGTACATTCAGCCTTCGCCGCCTCTTCGCCCTGCTGCTGGCATTGGCGCTTTTGTGCCCCGCCCTGCCCGCGCTGGGAGAAAATTATCCCCTCACGGCGTACACCACGGCCAGCCTGCGCCTGCGCCAGCAGCCCAACGGGAACGCCACGGTGCTGCTCACCATTCCGGCGGGCGACATGGTGGTTATCACCGGGGAAAGCGGCGGCTACTACATCGCCGTATATGAAGGCGTGCAGGGCTACGCCCAGAAGCAATACCTGAATGTGGTCAATGGCGGCATCGCCCTGCCCGCCGTCACGCCGGGGCCGCAGAGCGCTTCCTCCGCTTATCCTCTTTTGTATTCCGGCAGCCAGGGCGACGCGGTAAAGGCCCTGCAAAGCGCCCTCAAGGAGCTGGGCTTTTACACCTCCGCCGTGGACGGCAGCTTTGGCGCGGGCACCCGCGCCGCGGTGGCCGCTTTTCAGAAGATGAACGGCCTGCCCGAATCCGGCTCCGCCGACGCCGCCACCCAAACCCTGCTTTATGAGGGCAGGCCCAAGAACAGCAAGGGCAAGGCTACCTCGGTCAAAACCGTGGCCCCCATTGAGGGCGCGGCCATTTCCTCCGGCAGCAAGGGCGAAAGCGTGGCCCGGCTGCAGGCCCGGCTGAAGGAGCTGGGCTACTACACCGGCGCTGTGGACGGCGCCGCGGGCAGCGGCACGGTAAATGCCATCAAGGCGTTCCAGAAAAAGAACGGCCTGAGCCAGACCGGCGTCGCCGACGCCGCCACCCAGGCCGCCCTGTTCGCCCTGACGGCCATTGCCGCCAACGCCACCGCTACCCCCAAGCCCGCGCCTACGCCCACGCCCATTCCCACCCTGGCTCCCGCTGCCGCGGCGGCCACCTTCCCCTTTGCAACCTATACCACCGCCGCCGTGAACCTGCGCTCCGGCGCGTCCACCGCCTCCACCCGGCTGCTCACCATCCCCAAGGGAGCGGAAATTTCTGTGCTGGCCATTTCGGGCGATTATCTGCGCGTTGCCTATAACGGCAAAACGGGCTACATCGTGTCCGAATACGCGGTGGTGCCCGCCCAGTACGCGCCGGGCAAGGCCCTGAATACGGACAGCGAGGCGCAGCAGCACTACGCCTACCTGCAGTCCGGCAGCGCGGGCAAAAACGTGTCCGTGCTCCAGGAAGCGCTCAAGGAGCTGGGCTTTTATTCCGGCGCGGCGGACGGCACCTACGGCGCCAGCACCGTGGCCGCCGTGAAGGCGTTTCAGAAAAAGAACAATATCCGCCAGGACGGCATTGCGTCCCCGGAGGTGCAAAAGCTGATTTTTGAGGGCCGGCCCCTGAACTCCAGAGGCAAAAAAACGGATGTGGCTACCCTGCCCAATTATACCGTTTCCGAAATGAAATCCGGCGATAAGGGCGCTCAGGTGACGGAGCTGCAAAACGCCTTAAAGGCTTTGGGCTTTTACACCGCCGCTTCGGCCACCGGCGTGTACGACAGCGCCACGGTGAGCGCCGTGAAGAAATTTCAAAATGAGCATAACCTGACCGTGGACGGCATTGCGGGAAAGAAAACCCTGCAATTGCTTTCCCTGCTCTCCGCCGCCGCCACCGCCGCGCCGTACCAGACCGCCGCGCCTATGCCCGCCGCCACGCCGCTGACCGCGCAAAACGTGGTGGTGCTCAAAAACGGCACGCGGGGCCTGGAGGTGACCCGGCTGCAAAACCGGCTGATGGAGCTGGGCTACTACACCTGCGTAGCCAACGGCGTGTATGACAGCGACGAAGTGGCCGCCGTGAAGGAATTCCAGCGCAAAAACGGCCTGACCGTGGACGGCGTGGCCGGGCTGGAAACCCAGCGGGTGCTGTATTCCGACGCCGCGGTGCCCGCCGCAACGGCTGTGCCGCCAGTGGCCGTATCGCCCACGCCCATCGTTATTTCCACCGCCATTCCTTCCCTGCAGACCCTGAAAAATGGCAGCAGCGGCGAATTGGTGGCCGCCCTGCAAACCAAGCTGAAGGAATTGGGCTATTTTACCGGCACCGTGGATGGCCAATACGGCAGCGCCACAGCCCAGGCCGTGATGAAATTCCAGCGGGCCAACGGCTTGACCGCCGACGGCGTGGCCGGCACCCAAACCCTGACCCGGCTCTACAGCGGCTCCGCCGTATCCGCGGCCACCCCGGCCCCCGCGCAGCAGAATGCCGCGTCCAATACGTCCCCCATCAAGGCCACCCTGCTTCGCCGGGGCGACACGGGCAGCGATGTGAAGGCGCTGCAGCAGCGGCTGGTGGAATTGGGCTATCTGGCCGCGGCGGACGGGATTTACGGGTCCAAGACGGTGAACGCGGTGGCCGCCTTCCAGAAAAAGAACGGCCTGACCGCTGACGGCGTGGCGGGCGCCATGACGCTGAACCGCCTGAATTCCGCCAACGCTATTTCTGCCTCCGGCACCCTGTCCTTTGCCCACAGCGCCACGTCTACTCCCTCCACCGTCGCTTTCAGCGCGCCCTCCGCGTCCCAGGTGCAGTATGCCAACTGGTATTCCGTCATCCGCGCCATCGCCCGGAAGATGCCCGACGTGGTGATTTACGACCCGGACAGCGGGCTGCACTTCAATTTGCACATGTTCTCCTTCGGCAAGCACGCCGATTCCGAAACGCCCACCGCGGCGGACACCGCCATTCTCAATCAGGTGGTGGGGGTAAACAGCTGGACGCCCAAGTACGTGTGGGTCATCTTCCCGGATGGCCAGGTGTTCATCGGCTCCATCCACAGCCACGGCCACGAGGTGGACCATACCCCCAACAACGACCTGGAAGGCCATATCTGCCTCCACTTCCCCCGCGTCATGTCCGAGGCTGAGCAGACAGGGCCCTACGCCGTGAGCCACCAGAAGGAAATCAACTGGGGCTGGGAGCTGACCCAGGCCATGGCCAGATGACCATTCCGCCAATGAGGGAGGAAAACACCGTGAACAGGCCCCAGGCGCTGGCGCTGTTCGATTTTGACGGCACGCTGATTCGGGGCGACAGCATCGTCGCCTTCGTGCGCTTTGCCAGAAAAAAGGGCGCGATGTCCCGAAGGGAATACCTCCTTGCCTGCGCCGCCGCCGTGCGCTACGGCCTGGGCCTTTTAAGCGCCGCGGAGAGCAAAAACGCCGCCCTGGCCTTCCGTATGCGGCTGAGCGAAAAGGACCGCCGGGCGCTGGACGAAGCTTTTGTGCGGCAGGAGCTGCTGGGCAGGGTGTACCCAGCGGGCAAAGCCTGCATCCTTTCGCACCGGCAGGCGGGGCGTCTTCCCGTGCTGGTGACGGCCTCCACGGAAAACTATATGCCCCTTGCTGCCCAAGCCCTGGGCTTTGAAGCGGTGCTTTGCACGCCGCTTTTGCCCGACGGCACGGTGGGCGAAAACTGCAGGGGCGAGGAAAAGCCCCGCCGCGTTCTTTCCTGGCTGAAGCAGCAGGGCGTTCAGGCGGACTTTGCCGCCTCCTGGGCCTATGGAGACAGCAAAAGCGATTTGCCCATGCTGCGCCTGTGCGGCCATCCCGTGCAGGTGAACCCCAAACGAAAGCTGAAAAAAGCCGCGCCGGACATGGAAACGGCAATTTGGCGCACATAAGGAGGAATTTTTCCCCATGAAGCTGATTTCCTGGAATGTGAACGGCCTGCGCGCCGCGATGGGAAAAGGATTTATGGACGCTTTTTCCGCCCTGGACGCGGATATTTTCTGCCTTCAGGAAACCAAGCTGCAGGCAGGCCAAATCGCTCTGGACCTGCCGGGCTTCCGCCAATACTGGAACTACGCCGAAAAGAAAGGCTATTCCGGCACCGCTGTTTTTACCCGTCAGGAGCCGCTGAGCGTGCGCTATGGCATCGGCGTGGAACGGTTTGACCACGAGGGCCGGGTGATTACCCTGGAAATGCCGGAATTTTTCTTTATCACCGTTTACACGCCCAATTCTCAGGACGGCCTGGCCCGCCTGCCCTACCGCATGGAATGGGAGGACGCCTTCCTGGCCTATTTAAAGGGCCTGGAAAAAGAAAAACCGGTGGTGTTCTGCGGGGATTTGAATGTGGCTCACACGGAAATGGACATTAAAAACCCAAAATCCAATATTCACAACGCGGGCTTCACCCAGGAGGAGCGGGATAAAATGACCGCCCTGCTCTCCCAGGGCTTTGTGGACACCTTCCGCTATTTCCATCCCGACGCGGTGGGAGCCTACAGCTGGTGGAGCTACCGCTTCCACGCCCGCGAAAACAACGCCGGATGGCGCATCGATTACTTCATCGTGTCCGAAGCGCTGAAGGCCCGCCTCCAATCCGCCTCCATCCACCCGGAAATTTTCGGCTCCGATCATTGTCCGGTGGAACTGGTGATGGAATAAAAGCGCGCTTTCAAGCAGAGAGAACAGAGCGCAGCGTTCAGATTATATAGTGGCACGGCTCCGTGTCATTCATCATAATCTGTACGCTGCGCTCTGTTCTCTTTCTTGTTATCCCCTGTTCATTCTTCCGTCCGGCGGCCGTTCATGCGCAGCACCAGCTTTTCCACGTGCTGCCGGGCAAAATTGGCCCCGGCTTCGGCGTGGGCCTGGCTTTCCACGCCGTCGCCCATGAGCAATTGAAATTGGCTCACCTTCAGGCCCAGGGCCTCCTGCATATCCTGGTCGCTGCCGCGGGGAGACACCAAATAATAGCACAGCAGAGAATCCCGCTGGCCAATGCGGTGGGCCCGGTCCTCCGCCTGAGAATGCACGGCGGGGCTCCAATCCAGCTCGCCGAACACCACGCAGGTGGCCCGCTGCAAATTCAGGCCGCTGGCCGCCCGAAGGGAAATGCAGCAAATGTCCGTTTTGCCCAGCATGAAGCGGTCCACCGCGTCCTCCTTCTGGGCGGCGGTTTCCCGGCCGGTAATAAAGGCGGGGCGTTCCGCCTTGAGCTCTTTTTTGTACAGGTCCATCACGGCGTGGTGATGGGCAAACAATAGCACCTTTTCTCCCGCGCTGAGCAGCGCCTTTACGAATTGGCACACGTAGGGCGCCTTGGCAAGCCCGGTGGCCTGGCGGGCCTCCTGGGAAATCTGGTCCTCCAGCAGAGCGCGGGCGGAGGCGGACAGCGCCTGGTCCTGCCGCCAGCGGTACAGCTTTTCCCACACGGGAGCCATCAGGTGCACGTACAGGGCGTCGTCCGCGTCTATTTCCTGCACCAGCCGCCGCTTTTCCGGCAATTCCGGCAGCACCTCCTGCTTGGTCCGGCGCAGCATCAGCCCTTCCCGGCGCAAATGATCGCCCAGAAGCTGGGGCTTTTGCACAATGCGGTTGCCGTAGCCCGCGCACCATTCGCGGGTAAAGGTTTCCCAATCGCCCAGAAAATGATAGTCCAGGATGTTGATAACGTTCCAAATTTCACTGCCGTAATTGTAAATGGGCGTGCCGGAAAGCCCCATCACCCGCTGGCAGCTTTCCGAGAGCAGGCTGGCCGCGCTGTATTTTTCCGTGCCGGTGCGGCGCAGCTCCTGCACCTCGTCAAAGATGACGGTGTGAAACTGCAGCTTGGGCAATTCCTGCTTCCAGCCCCGCAGCAGCAGGTAATGAAGAATGTATACGTCCGCCGGGGGCAGGGGATAGGGCGTTAAGCCCTTGATGATGTGCACGCGGGGCTGCCGGCCCTGGATGCGCAGGAAGCGCAGGGTTTCCGCCTGCCAATTGCGGCACAGATGGGGCGGGGGCACAATGAGCAGGGGAAAAATGCCCTCCTGGGCGGCGCAGGCCAGGGCCTGCACGGTTTTGCCCAGGCCCATTTCATCGGCCAGCAGGGCGCGGGGCGTAAGCAGCAGCCATTGAAGGCCCGCCTGCTGGAAGGGACGCAGCTGGCCGGAAAACACGGCGGCGGAGGGCTGGGGCGCCAGGGCGGGCGCCCGCGCCCGTTCGCGGGCCCGGTAATATTCCTGGGCTTGCCGAAGGGCCTGCTGCCAGCGGCCTTCGTCGCGGGGAGAAATCTGCAAAGGATAGCGCAGCATCAGCCAGTTCACATCGCCGATGATGCGCCGGTGGGCGGTAAAGCGCGCCTCGCCCCGCTTGGCGTCGCTGCCGGGAAACAGGCGCTTGGCCAGCTCGGTCACGGCGGGGTCGCCCTTAATGACCCAGCATTTCCGCCGGGCGTTATAGCTCAGGGTGCCGTAATAGTAAGGGGCAGGCCCGCTCTGCCGAAGGAAAACGGGCACGTCCTCCTGGGCAAGATCGCGCAGGATGCGGTTTTCCAGGGCGAATTCATCCATTTGGACGGGCGGCGGCGCTTCTTCCTCCAAGGGGGCTGGTTCGGCCGGATATTCTTCCTCCGGGGGCGGCGTTTCCTCCTCCGCCTCCGGCAAAACGCTTTCTTCCTCCGCCGCGGGCGGCGGGGCGGACGCTTCCGGCACGGTGCCGGTGGCAATGCCCCACATTTTTTGCAGGCTGACGGGATACACAGGCACGCCGCCGGCAAAGCCCGGCAGATCGGGCAGCGTTTTTTCGGACAGCAGAATAATGGCGCCCAGTTTGCCCGTTTCGGCGTAGCGGCGCAGCTGCTTTTCCACGGGCAGACGGTCCGGCCTGCCCCGTTTGATCTCAACGCCCACGGAGCCGCACAGAAAATCAATGCGGCACCGGGGCGCCAGGGGCGCTTCATGGCGGAAGGAAATATCCGCCTCCTGCAGCGCCTGGGCCACCAGCCCGTGCAAATCGTATTCATCCTGGGCCTGAGGGGCCCGAATGGCCATCAGGGCCGCCAATACCTGTTCCGCCGTCATCATTGCTTCCTCCTGCAAACCCCATTATACTATGTTTCAGAAAAGAAAAAAAGTTTTTTTGCGTTCCGGGCCGCTTTTTCGCGCCTGCCCGGTCCATGAGCCTTTCGCCCCAATGCTGGGGAAGCTTTCTGCCTTCTTATGAATTGAAAGCGTATTTATGAAACAAATGAAAAAATGCTTAACAAAATCGAAATAGTATGGTATACTGAGAATGGCAACTTTTCCGGATCGCCAAGCGAAAAGCGGAGCCGGAAGGCGCAGGCTTTTCCCGGAAGGAAAAGGAATGCGCATACTGTGCACAAGGAGGCTGCTGGATGGATTCTTACAAGCTGCTCATTACGGGCGGGATTCCGCTGATGGGGGAAACCTATGTATCCGGCGGAAAGAATACGTCCGTGGCGGTCATTCCCGCTGCGCTGCTCTCCGACGACCCCTGCACCATTGAAAACCTGCCGGACATTGAGGACGTGCGGGTGCTCAAGGATATTTTGACCGATCTGGGCGCTCAGGTGGATTATCAGCCCGACGCCCGCCGCATGACGGTGGACCCCCGAAAAGTGCATTCCTGCCAGGTGCCTTACCGGCAAAGCCAGCGCATGCGGGCCAGCTATTATTTGCTGGGCGCGCTGCTGGGCCGCTTCGGCCAGGCGGAGGTGGGCTATCCCGGCGGCTGCTCCATTGGCGCCCGGCCGGTGGACCAGCACCTGAAGGCCTTCCGCGCCATGGGCGCCAAGGTGGAGGACCGGGGGGCCATTATCACCGCCAGGGGCAAAATGGTGGGCGCCAAGGTATTTTTTGACCGCATTACCGTGGGCGGCACCATCAACGCCATGCTGGCCGCGGCCAAGGCGGAGGGAAACACCATCCTGTACAACGCCGCCAAGGAGCCCCACGTGGTGGACCTGGCCAACTTCCTCAACTCCATGGGCTGCCGGGTGCGCGGCGCCGGCACGGACGTGATCCGCATCGTGGGCGCGAAGCACCTGCACGGCAGCACCTACACCGTTATTCCCGACCAAATTGAAACCGGCACGCTCATGATCGCCGCCGCCGCCACCAGGGGCGACGTGGTGATTCGGGGCTGCATTCCCGCCCATATGGAATCGCTGACGGCCAAGCTGCTGGAAATGGGCGTATCCGTCAGCGATATGGACGACGCCATCCGCGTGCGCACCGCCCACGCCCATCGGGCGGTCAATATCAAAACCCAGGAATATCCCGGCTTCCCCACCGATTTGCAGCAGCCCATGAGCGCCCTGCTTACCCGCGCCAACGGCGATTCGGTGGTGATCGAAACCATTTTTGAAGCGCGCTTCAAGCACCTGACGGAGATGCAGCGCATGGGCGCCCACGTGCGCATCCTGGACCAGACCGCCATCATCGAGGGCGTGAGCGAATTGTACGGCGCCCCCGTTACCGCCACCGACCTGCGGGCCGGGGCCGCCCTGGTGATTGCCGGGCTGATGGCCAACGGCACCACCGAAATTTACGAGCCCAGCTATATTGAACGCGGCTATGAGCACATTGAAGAAAAGCTGCGGGCCCTGGGCGCCAATATACACCGGGAGCCGCTGGAGGCGTAAAGGCGCGTCCGGCCGGCCTGTTCTTCTGCCGGGGAGCCTGTTTCCCCGCTTTTCCCTTGCCAAACGCCATGAAAGGGTTTGATCTTTTGAACGCCTTTGAAATATTGGGCCTGAGTGATGATGCCGACGAAGCGCAGGTGCGGCAGGCATACCATCAGCAGGCAAAGGCCTGCCACCCCGATCAGTTTGAGGGGGAAGAAGCGCAGCGGCTGGCCCAGGAAAAAATGATTCAGCTGAACCTGGCCTATGAGGAAGCCATGCGCCGCACGGCGGGCAAGCAGCAAACGGTGTTTCACACAGTGTCTGCGGAGGAAGCTAAGCGCATCGCCAAAAAGCTGCTGGAGCAGCAGCGCTATGAAAGCGCCCTGCTGCAATTGAGCCACGCCGAAACGCGGGACGATGAATGGTATTACATCCACGGCCAGCTGCTTATGGGCATGCACCAATACCACACCGCCCATCAATCCTTCCGGGAGGCCGTGCGCCTGAAGCCGGAAAACAACGCTTACCGTCAGGGCGCGCTGGACGCGGCGCTGGCCGTGAAAAAGCACCAGAAGTGGACCTATCGGGTGGCCGAATGGGCCGGAAACCTGCTGCACACCCGCAATAAAACATGATTTCGCCCCGAAAACGGGACGGAGCAGGAGATAAACATGAACCTTCCAAACAAGCTGACGCTTTTGCGCATCGCAATGATCCCTGTGTGCCTGGCGCTGTGGGCCGCGGGGCAGCCGGTGCTTTCGGCGGCGGTGTTCGCCCTGGCGGCGGCCACCGATTTTTTGGATGGATACATTGCCCGGAAGCGCAATATCGTAACGGTATTCGGCAAATTTGCCGACCCGGTGGCCGATAAGATTCTGGTGCTCACCGCCATGATCTTCCTCTGCGCGGCAAACCGCCTGCCCGCCTGGGCTATTAGCATTGTGGCGGCGCGGGAGCTGATGGTGGATGGGCTGCGGCTGGTGGCCGTGGGCCAGGGCCAGGTGATCGCCGCCGGGTGGCTGGGAAAAATCAAAACCAATTTGCAGTATTTCTGCGTGCTGGGCGCCATGCTGCTTCCCGCCGGGCATTGGCTGGTAATCACCCTGGCCGCGCTGATGTCCCTGATGACGGTATGGAGCGGCGGCCAGTATTTGTGGGGCTACCGGAACGTATTCAAAAAGGGCGGCATGTAGCTTAAGCTTTTCATCTGTTATCTGTCAATTCAACGATAAGGAGATTGCAAAACCATGGCAAAAAAGGATGCGGCGAAGAAGGAACTGAAGCTGGACACCACCCAGCAGGAAAAAATGCGGGCGCTGGAGCAAACGCTCAGCAGCATTGAAAAGGAATTTGGCAAAGGCACCGTGATGAAGCTGGGCGACAAGGCCACCATGCAGGTGGAGGTGGTGCCCACCGGCTGCCTGGATTTGGACGTGGCGCTGGGCGTTGGCGGCATTCCCCGCGGCCGCATCGTAGAGGTATTCGGCCCCGAATCCTCCGGTAAAACCACCGTGGCGCTGCACGTGGTGGCCCAGGTGCAGAAAATGGGCGGCGCGGCGGCCTTCATCGACGCGGAGCACGCCCTGGACCCCGCCTACGCCAAGAACCTGGGCGTGAACATTGACGAATTGTATGTCAGCCAGCCCAACTGCGGCGAGGACGCCCTGGAAATCGCCGAAGCCCTGCTGCGCAGCGGCGCCATCGACATCGTGGTGGTGGACTCTGTTGCCGCGCTGGTGCCGCGGGCCGAAATCGACGGCGAAATGGGCGATTCCTTCGTGGGCATCCAGGCCCGCTTGATGAGCCAGGCCATGCGCAAGCTCACCGGCGTGGTAGCCAAAACCAACGCCATCGCCCTGTTCATCAACCAGATTCGTGAAAAAGTGGGCGTGATGTACGGCAACCCCGAAACCACCCCCGGCGGCCGGGCCCTGAAATTCTACGCCTCCGTGCGCCTGGACGTGCGGCGGGGCGAGCAGCTCAAGAACGGCAGTGAGGTCATCGGCAACCGCACCAAGGTGAAGGTGGTCAAAAACAAGGTGGCCCCGCCCTTCCGTTCCTGCGAATTCGATTTGATCTACGGCCAGGGCATCAGCCGGGAAGGCAGCCTGCTGGATATGGCCGTGGCCAAGGATATCATCGTCAAGTCCGGCGCCTGGTTCTCCTATAACGACCAGCGCATCGCCCAGGGCCGGGACAACGCCCGCATCTACTTAAAGGAGCATCCGGACGTGGCGGATGAAATCGACGCCCTGCTGCGCCAGCAATTGAACCAGATCGCGGTGCCGGCGGTGGACGAGGCGGATATTCCCGAAATGGACCCGGAGATGGAAGAAGAAAACGATGAAGCGTGAGCATGACCGCCCCGCCCCCGCGGACAATTGCAGCCTGTGCCGCATTGAACTGGACCACGTGGGGGTGAAGGCCGGGGCCGACGTGCTGGTGGAGGACGTGAGCTTCCACATCCACTGCGGCCAATTGACCGCGCTGGTGGGACCCAACGGCGCGGGAAAAACCACGCTGCTCAAGGCCATTTTGGGCCAGCGGCCCCACAGCGGGGCCATTCGCCATGTGGACGCGGAGGGGCACGATTTTCCGGCCCCCCGCATCGGCTATGTGCCCCAGCAATTGCCCTTTGACCGGGAAATGCCGCTTACGGTGTGCGATTTAATGGCCGCCAGCCTGGGCCGCCGTCCGGTATGGACGGGGGTGGGCAAGGCCATGCGGGCGCGCATTCACGCCGCCCTGGAGGAAACCCAGGCCGCCAAGCTGATTGATAAGCGCTTGGGGGCCCTGAGCGGCGGCGAATTGCAGCGGGTGCTTTTGGCCATGGCGCTGACCCCCGTTCCCGACCTGCTGGTGTTGGATGAGCCCGTTTCCGGCGTGGACCAAAACGGGCTTTCCCTGTTTTTGCAAACCGTGTCCGCCCTGCGGCAGACGCACCACCTGGCCATCCTCATGGTATCCCACGATTGGGACCTGGTGCGCCGCTACGCCGATTTTGTGGTGCTGGTGCAGCAGAAGGTGCTCAAGGCGGGCTCGCCGCAGGAGGTGTTTTCCTCCCCGGAATTTGCCAATGTGTTTCGGGCTGAATTGCCTCCCACCCTGGAACGGGACGCTTCCGCCGGGGCGCGGTTCATGCCCCAGTAAGAAACGATGGAATACAGAAACGTATACCGGAGGGACGGTACGCCCACCGGGGAAACCGTGGAAAAGCATGCTCCCCGGCGCGCCGGGGATTTTTTCCTTCATGCCCTGCTGGTGATGAAAACAATGGACAGCCCGCCGCCGGGCCAGGGCGAAGGCAGGTACATCGTGCAGCAGCGGTCGCTGAAGGCCCGGTACTTTGCCGGAAAATGGGATGTGACGGGCGGCGGCGTTCAGGCGGGGGAGACCCCGGCCCAGGCGGCCTGCCGGGAGGCCATGGAGGAATTGAAGCTTTCCGTTCCGGAAAAGAAGCTGCATTTGGCCCACACCTACACCGTGGAATGGGGCGACGGCTCCGGATTGCATCTTTTTCTCTACGCCTGCCGCGTTCCCGTGCCACAAAACGGCTTTCAATGGGACGAGGGGGAAGTGAACGCCGTGGGCGTGTTCCCCTATCATCAGTTCCGCGCCTGGGTGATGGACCATAACGACGAAGCCTTTGGCCGCGCCCTGGACGAAATTGAGCGAACCCTGTAACCCCAGGAAAGGAAGGAGCCCCTTTGTCCACCATTTACGGAATCATGAATGTCCTTTTGCCCTTTGAATGCTTCGAGCTGGATTTTATGAAGCGGGGGCTGCTGGCCATTCTGCTGCTCACGCCCCTGCTGGCATTGCTTGGCACCATGGCGGTGAACCGGCGCATGGCCTTTTTTTCCGACGCGCTGGGCCACAGCGCCCTGTGCGGGGTGGGCCTGGGGCTGCTGCTGGGCATTGAAAACCAGTTAATCAGCATGATCGTTTTCGGCATCGCCTGGGCGGTCATGATTTCCCGCATCAACCGCACCGGCGGCGCTTCGGCGGATACCATCATCAGCGTGTTTTCCTCCACCGGCATCGCCCTGGGCCTGCTGATTCTGAGCCGGAACGGCAGCTTTGCCAAGTATTCCGCGCTGCTGGCGGGCGACATCGTAAGCGTGCCGGAAGGGGATTTGCTGTGGCTTTTGCTGGCGCTGCCCCTGGGCGTTGGCGCCTGGGCCCTTTTGTATAACCGGCTGCTTTTAACCGCCGTCAACCCCGCCCTGGCCCAAAGCCGGGGCGTCAGCACCAAATGGGTGGAATACGCCTTTGTGTCTCTGGTGGCGGTGGTGGTGATGCTGTCCATCCGCTGGGTGGGCGTGCTGCTCATTAACGCCTTGCTCATCCTGCCCGCCGCCGCGGCCCGCAATATTTCCCGCACCGCGGCCCAGCATGCCCTGTTCAGCGTGCTCATTGGGCTGTTTTGCGGGGTGGCGGGGCTGGTGGCTTCCTATTATCTGGAAAATACGGGCGCCGGCGCGGCCATCGTGCTCTGCGCCGCCCTGTGCTACGCCGTCACGCTGCCGCTGAGGGCGCGGGTGCAGTAATACAAGGAGGAACCCCATGTTTGAATTGGACCGGGACGCCCGCGCCTATGGCGTGACCGCGCTGGAAAACCGCTTCCTTGCGGAATATCTGCCCGCCGCCAAGGGCGACTATGTGAAGGTGTACCTGTGGGGGCTGTATGCCTGCCAGAACAAAGGCCCGGAATACTCTCTGGATGAAATGGCCCAGGATTTGTTCCTCTCCGTGCCGGAAATTGAGGCGGCCCTGCGGTATTGGGAACGGCGTTCCCTGGTGTCCCGCGTCAGCGATAATCCGCCTCAGTACCGCTTTTATTCCCCCACCCAGCGCCAGCAGGCGCCGGAATCCCCCCTGCCGGTGGATATGGCCTATGTGTCCTTTGCCGAATGCGTTTACGCCGCCTTTGGGGACAGGCGCAAGGTGAACCCCGCCGAAATTGCCCTTTCCTGGGAATGGGTGCAGGATGTGGGGCTGCCCCAGGAGGCGGTGCTCATGCTGCTGCACCACTGCATCGCCCAGCGGGGCGTGCATTTTTCCTTCAAAACGGCGGAAAAGCTGGCCGTGGCCATGAAGGAAGCGGGGGTGAACACCCCGGAGGACGCGGAAAGCTTTTTGCAGCATAACCAAAGCGTGCACGACGGGGTGCGCAAGGTGCTCTCCCGCATGGGCAAGCGCCGCCTGCCCACGGAGGATGAGCTTGCCCTTTATGAAAAATGGATCGCGGATTGGCGCTTTGAGCCCCAGGCCATATTGGACGCCTGCCGGGAAATGACCAGCGGCGACCCCTCCTTTAAATATCTGGACGGGATTTTGAACCGGCTGCGCACCCAAAGCGCCGCCCGCACCGGCCAGCAAATCACCCGGCAGATCGAAAACGAACGGAACGATAAGGAAAAGGCCCAGGAGGTGTTTTCCCGTTTGGGCCTGCGCCTGAGCGGCCCCGCCGCCGTGCGGGAATACCTTTCGCTGCTGGAAATCCAGCCTCATGAGGTGCTTTTGCTGGCGGCGGATGAATGCCGCCGGAAGGGCTTGAACCTGGAGGGTATGCACGATTTGCTTTCCGCCTGGCAGAAAAAGGGCTTTGTCACCGGGGAAGCGGTGCGGGAATACCTGGATAAGCGCCGGGGCTTGGAAGCGCTGCTGCGGGAGGTGTTTGAAGCCTGCGGCCACAAAGGCAATCCCACGGTGGCGGATATGACGCTGTACCAGAAATGGCACGGCTTTGGCTATGACCAGGAATTGATCCTGTGCGCCGCGGAGCAGGCCCGCAACGCCGAGGGCGGCAAAATGGCCTATCTGGACAAGGTGCTGGAGGCCTGGCATGAGGCGGGCATCACGGACGTGTCCCAGGCGCGGGGCCGCGCCCGCCCCGGCGAAAAGAGCCAGAAAAGAACCGTATCCGCCCAGCAGTATGGGCAAAGGCAGTATACGGAGGAAGAACTGCTGGCAGTATCGGACGACCTGATCGAGGAAGCGAGGAAGCAGCGTGGATAATCGGATTTGGGCTCAAGTGGAAGCGGAATTTGCGCAGCGCCGCCGGGAAAACGAGCGGGAAGAGCAGCGCCGGCGGTCCGAGATTGCCGAAAAATATCCGGAGCTGGACCGGCTGCTGAAGGAACGGCACCGGATGATCCTTTCTTCCGTGCGCGGGGCCTTTTCCGCCGGCACGCCCAGGGACCCGGAAGCGCTGATGGGGCAGTACAACGAAAAAATCGCCGCCGGCCTTCAAGCCTGCGGCTATCCCGAAGATTATTTGGCCCCGGTGTGCCGCTGCGCTTTGTGCGGCGATCAGGGCTATGTGTACGACCATTCGGTGAAAAAGCCCTGCGCCTGCTTTCTCCAATCGTATCAGCAGGCTCTTTCCCTGGCGGGACAAAGCCTGAAAGACCAGGAAACCTTTGCCGCCTTTGACGAAAACCGCTTTCCGGACCTGCCCCTGCCCGGCACCGACGTGACCCAGCGGGAATACATGCGCGTGGTGCGCGGCCGGTGCCTCCAGTACGCCCAGGGCGTGCCGGACGGCCCGGTAAAGACGCTGCTGCTCCATGGCGGCAGCGGCCTGGGCAAAACCTTTTTGCTCAACTGCGTGGGCAGCGAAGCCCGCGGCCGGGGCGTCGCCACGCTCTACGCCACGGCCTACGATTTGCTGATGGACCTGAAAAACGCCTATTTTTCCCGCGCCGGGGAAACCGCTCAGGAGTATTTTGACGCGCCCCTGCTTTTGATCGACGATTTGGGCATGGAGCCCTTGATCGAAAATATTACGGTGGAGCAAATCTACCATCTGCTCAACGCCCGGCTGCTCCGGGGCCTGCATACCGCGATCAGCACCAATCTGAGCCGGGAGGAGCTGCGGGCCCGGTACACCGAGCGCGTGTCCTCCCGCCTGCTGGACAGCCGCACCGGCCTGGCCATCCCCTTTCAAGGGAAGGATATCCGGCTGCTTCGGTAAGGTTCAACCTGGCGCTTTGGAAAAGCGGCGGCATGAGGGAGAACGAATGGAGCAAGAAGCTGCGCCTGGATTCGGGCACCCTGGCCCCGCTGCTCAAGCGCCTGGAAAAGCAGGGCCTGGTTACGCGCGGCCGCCTGCCGGGCAATGAGCGCATACTTCTCAGGGGAAAGCGCTGAAAATATGGAGGAAAGCTGAGGAACACAAAAAAACAAATCCCGGAAGGTTCTTTCTTCCGGGACTTGTTTTTTGGGAAGGCACCGTCAGGCGTTCTGCCATTCCGCGGCCTTGGCGGCGGACATCCGCTTGATGTTCTCTTCCGCGTAGGGAGATTCGGGGCCGCCGTTCACGTACAGGAACAGCTTGCCATCGGGAGTCTTATACAGGGTCTCTTCGTAGCCCGCGGGATCGCCGGGGTTGCCGCTGGTCTTTTTCTGGATCAGCTCAGAGGCTTCCGTATCGTATTCAACCTTGCAAATGATCTTTTTCATTTCCGTTTTCATCCTTCCTGGATATCTTTCTGTATGCTCTGGAAACGAGCATATTAAACGCGGCCAGCATTTGCCGCGCCTTGCCTATCATATCATAGCCCGGACCGGGCCGCAATATACAATTATTGTCTAAAGCCTGCCAAATCAGGCAAATACTGGCTTTTTCGCCCGCTGTACAGAGAAAATACGGTTCATAGGCGATGCCGGACCGCAAAAAATGTTAAATTTCCCGCACCCGCTGCAATCCGCTCTCAAGCGTGCTATAATTAAACATCCTGATTTTTTCCCGCTTGAACAGTAGAAAGGATGGCCCCGCATGAAAAAGACTCTGCCGCTGCTGCTTTTGCTCCTTTTCCTATCGCTTCCCTCCCTGGCGAACGCCGAAACCTTAACCTATACCAACGACCGGGGCAGCTTTTCCGCCTCCAGCGACGCGGAATACATTGATCTGGGCAGCCTGCGGATACCCAACACGGACGCGGACTATTCCAGCTTCGCTTCCTTCCTGGGGCGCTTTCCCAATTTAAAGAAGGTGGATATGTACGCCACCGAGATCAGGCGGCCCCACGTCGAAATGCTGGCGGCCCGTTTTCCCCAGATCGAATTTGGCTGGACCATGGTTATTTCCTGCTCCAACCCCCTGCACCCGGAGCGCACGCCCCACCGCGTCCGCACCGACGCCACCGCTTTTTCCACCCTGCACAACAACACCTGCACCGAGCATACGGCGGCCGACCTTTCCATCCTGAAATACTGCAAAAACCTGCAGGCCCTGGATATCGGCCATAACCGGGTGACGGACCTGAGCTTTCTGTATGATCTGCCGCATTTGAAGGTGCTCATCGTGGCCTGCAACCTGGAATTGAACGATATCACGCCCATTGGCAGCCTAAAGGAATTGGAATACCTGGAGCTGTTTAAGAACGACGTGCACGATATTTCCTGCCTGGCCAACTGCAAAAACCTGGTGGATTTGAACCTGTGCTTCAACCGCATCAGCGATTTAAGCCCCCTGGAGGGTTTAACCCACCTGCGCCGCCTGTGGCTGTTCAACAGCAACAATTATTCCGATGAATACCCCGTTTCCGCCGCGGCGGTGCGCGCCCTGCGCAAAGCCCTGCCGGATTGCAAGGTGGACGATACCTCCTATTCCACCCTGGGCGGCTGGCGGGAACATCCCCGCTACGACACCATCTATGAAATGTTCTGGGGCACGGAATATATTCCCTTCACCACTCTGGATTGAGAAAACAGCCCAGCAATGCCCAGACTGTCGATAAACCCCAGGAAAGTACGAAAGGGCCGCAGTCCTTTCATCAACAATCCGCAGGACCGGCTGAAAGCCGCTTCCTCTATCAATTTGCGGCCGTAAAATGAGCATTTCCAGG
>CAMOHY010000011.1 GCA_946615495.1 uncultured Clostridia bacterium | reverse complement strand
CGCCGGCCTGCTCATCCAAAAGCGTAATGGGGCAGCAGAAGGCAATGGATTGGATGGCGTTCACGGGGTTCGTGTAAGCGCGGGTCACGTTGACCGTGTTGTTTCCCTTCAGAAACTCGCCAAAGCCGTCGTCAAAAATGCTGATATTTTTATAGGAAACGGAATAATCATCCTCACTGCCTGCCTTGGGGGCGGTGGAAAGCCCGGAAAGCCCGCCATCCTCAATAAACAGGATGTGAGCCGAAACGTCCGGGGCGCTGATCGATTCCCGCACGAACGAAATTGCCTCTTGGGCGGTCATGCGGCTGGCGTTGATATAATTGGCCCAGCTGCCGCAAACCTGCTGCTCGCCCACAAGATAGTTGGTGGTCACGCTTTCCATGGCCACCGTCATATTTTCAAACGCTTCTGTTTTGGAGGAAATCAATCTTTGCCGTTCGCTGCCGACATAAAGCGTAACAAAGGCCAGGATTGCCAGAATGATGAGAATATTTCCCAGGATCATCAGGCTCTTTTTCATATCGTCACGTCCCTTGCGGTGAGTAATAGGCAGCTGCATAAATCCACGATATTTTACCATAATATTTGCGTTTTGACAATCCTGTTGATTTTGTTTGGAACGCCCGGCAAGGAAAATTGAAAGCCGGGCTTGTTTTTTTACATCTCCAATGCGCCGGATTCAAGGCCAATACGCCGGAAAAGCCTTGACGGGGAAGCCTTTTTATAGTATAGTGAACGCATTCCGGAAAGAAATTTTTTACAGGAAGCAGGCCGTGACAACCGGCGGCGCTATAAACACCATCCGCGTATTTTCTGCATCGAATCTGTCCAACAGGGAAGCGTAGCTTCTGGATATGCGGCCAAGCCGCTTCTCTTTGGATAGAGCAGCGGCGTTTTTTCTATTTTTGTTTGGCTGGGAGGGGTTCAACCATGGATTACAGAAGGATTTTCGATACGATTCCGGATCAGTTCGACCACTACAGGCCCCGGTATTGTGACGAGCTGTTTTCAAGCCTGATTGCTTATGCCGGAATCGGCCCGGAGAAAAAGGTGCTGGAATTAGGCCCCGGCACGGGCCAGGCAACGGAGCCCGTTTTGCGAACGGGGTGCGATTATCTCGCCATTGAGCTGGGCGGGAATTTGACGGAGACGATGACGCGCAAGTACGGCGGTTTTCCCAATTTCAGCATCGTGAATGATGATTTCATCACCCATGACTTTGGCGCCGCGCAATTTGATATGATCTATTCCGCCGCCACGATTCAGTGGATTCCGGAAGAAATTGCGTTTGCCAAAACCTTTTCTTTGCTCAAGCCCGGCGGAACGCTGGCCATGATGATTACCAGGAGCGATTACAGGACGCCCAATGAAAGCCTGTATCAGCGCATTCAGCAGGTGTACGCCAAGGATTTCAGGCCGGAAACGGAATACAAGGATATGCACCCGCCTTTTGATTACGCCCATGCCGTGGATTATGGGTTCGTCGATTTTGAAAAGCGGGAATTCGCCGGGCAGCGCGTATTCACCGCCGATGAATACGCAGCCTTTTCCGGCACCCACTGCGACCATTTGGTGATCCCGGAGCCCTATAAGACCAGGTTCTTTGAAGGGCTAAAGCAGGCGGTAAAGGAAAACGGAAACCGCATCGTATTTCAGGACACCTATGCGCTGTATTTGGCGCGCAAGCCGCAAGGAGGCTGAGGGCTTGGATATTCGCAATTATTATCGCAGGGAAGAAGTGAACCGGCAATGAAAACCATGATCGAAACGAAACGGCTGCTCCTGCGGGAATACACTTCCGATGATTTTGACGCGCTTTATGAAATCATTTCCGATCCGGAAACCATGGCCCACTATCCCAAGCCTTACAACAAAGAAGGCGCCTGGCGGTGGATTAATTGGAGCCTGGACAACTACGCAAAATACGGCTTTGGCCTGTGGGCGGCGGTGCTGAAGGAAACGGGGGAATTCATCGGCGACTGCGGGCTGACAATGCAGAATATCGATGGGGAAGAGCTGCCGGAAATCGGATATCATATTCACAAAAAATACTGGCGGCAAGGCTTTGCCAAGGAAGCGGCCCAGGCCGTGCGGGATTGGGCGTTTCAAAACACAGCGTTTGACACGCTGTATTCCTACATGAATCACACCAATGAAGCTTCCTTCCGCACCGCCATGGCCAACGGCATGAAAAAGGCGAAGGAATTCTCCGGCCCCAATAACACAGTTTTCTATGCTCTCGCCATCACGCGCAAGGAATGGGAAACGGCCCAAACAGACGCGCGGGAGTAAATAACGGAAGTAGATAAAATGGATTATCAAACAAAAACCTGAACGCCGCGCCGGCCTTCCCGCTCATTCATCTTTGCGAATACACACGCAAGAAGCAAGAAAGGAGAAAAGAGACATGAAAATTCTGGTGCTGAATGGAAGTCCCAAAAAACGAAGCGACACGTTTCGCCTAACGGACGCCTTCCTCCAAGGCCTGAACCGGGAGGGAGCGCACGAGGTGCATATCGTCAACGTGATCGACCAAAAGATCGCGCCGTGCAGGGGCTGCTTTGGGTGCTGGAAGCGCATGGATGGCCACTGCGTTATTCAGGACGGCCAAAATGCGATTCTGGACCTGTACCGGAACGCCGACGTAATTATCTGGAGTTTTCCCCTGTACTGCTACGGCATGCCTTCCCACCTGAAAGCGGTGCTGGACCGGACGATTCCGCTGGTGAAGATGAAAATGGTGCAAAATGCGGATGGAACGGTACGGCATGAGGCCCTGGCCGATTTTTCAAAAATCCACACGGTGGTGATTTGCGGCTGCGGCTTTCCGCACTGGGAGGGGAATTTTGAAAGCCTCAAGCTGATGTGCAAAACGTGCTTTGGAAACCTGGATATGGTCTGCGTTCCCGAAACGCCTATGCTGAACGTGCCGGAGGCGGCGGCTTTGGCCGCCCCGCTGCTTGCCCGCTTTCAAAAAGCGGGCGAGGAGTACGCTTCCGCCCTGTCCCTTTCCCCGGAAACCGTGGCGGCGCTGGAGCAGCCCATGATTCCGGCGGAGGAATACATCCGAAACGTGAATGGAATATAACGCGGCGGATGGACGGCGGGAAGGCGCCGGACCGCCGGCGCGCATCCCCACAAAAGCAAATTCCAAGCCCTGCGCAAAAACGGCGTGCGCATTGTGGACGCTCTGGCAAATGTGAGAATATTCACGATTTGACGCTTGCGCAGTACATCGGCTGAGCATAAGGCCGCCCCTCCGGGCGGGATAAAATTGCCCCGATTACTTGACAAGCTTCCTTTGTTCATGACATAATAAGCATGTCTTCGAGTCCTTTTTCCTGTGGCTTACCGCTATGGAACCAGGACCGCGCCGGAAACCCGGTTCAGGGCGCCGCTGGAAACGGCCGCACCTTCCGTATTTGAAAAGGAGACATGCGGGGCTTATTCTCAATAGGCCTTTTTGTCCGTGTATCCTTTTTAGATACACGGATTTTTCTATAAAAATCCGTCCGGGCTTCCGCATAGGGTTGATGCTGGAAACGGCGCAGCCTCCCTTTTGGAAAGGAGACGGCGGAAGCACGCAGCTTGGATGGCGGCTTATTTGTGTTCCCTCCGGTCTCAAGAAGACGAAAATTCAATGAAAGAAGGAGAAGGAACATGAAGAAAATGGCCAAACGTATTCTGTGCCTGGCCTGCGCGGCGCTGCTGGGCCTGTGCGGCGCTTATGCGGAAACGGCGCCCCAGCCGGTGGAGCTGATCGTGTTCGCCGCGGCGTCCATGACCGAAACGCTCACGGAGCTCAAAGCGGTTTATGAGGCGGAGCATCCCGAAGTGACTATTGTATACAATTTTGACTCCTCCGGTACCTTGAAGACCCAGATTGAAAGCGGGGCGGAGTGCGACGTATTCATTTCCGCCGCGCCCAAGCAGATGAACCAGCTGGATATTTCCGCCAATCCCGAAGTGAATACGGCGGGGCTGGATTTCGTGCTTCAGGGCACCCGGATCGACCTGCTGGAAAACAAAGTGGCCCTGGCCGTGCCGGAGGGAAACCCCAAGGGCATTGAAAGCTACGATGCGCTGGTGGAAGGCTTAAAAAAAGGCGACGTGCTGCTGGCTATGGGCAACAGCGATGTGCCGGTGGGCCAGTACACCCAAAAGATCTTCGCTTTCTATGAACTGAATGAGGAGGAGCTGGCCCAATCGGGCGTTATCACCTATGGCAGCAACGTGAAGGAAGTAACCACCCAGGTGAGCGAGGCGGCGGTGGACTGCGGCATCATCTATGCCACGGACGCTTTCTCCGCCGGCTTGCAGGTGGTGGACACCGCCACCAAGGAAATGTGCGGCCAGGTCATTTATCCCGCCGCCGTGCTCAATATTACCAAGCATGAAGAAATCGCCAAGGATTTCCTTTCTTTCCTGACCACAGAGGCGGCGGACGCGGTGTTTGAAGCCGTCGGCTTTTCTCCCCTGCACGCGGAATAAATAAACGCATGGCGCGGCGGGCGGAGAGCCATCCGCTCTGCCTGCCGCGCCTTTGAAGAAAGGGCGGCAAATCGTGGATCTGTATCCGCTTTGGAATTCGCTGCGTATTGCAGGCATCAGCACGGGAATCATTTTTTTCCTGGGCATTCTTTCGGCGTATTATATTGCCAAAGCGCCCCGGTGGGTGAAGGGCGTGCTGGATGTGGTGCTGACACTGCCCCTGGTGCTTCCGCCCACGGTGGTGGGCTTTCTGCTGCTTCGGGTGCTGGGGCCCCGGCGGCCCATTGGCGCTTTTTTCCTGGAGCATTTCAGCGTAAGGCTGACCATGACCTGGTGGTCCGCTATCTTTGCTACCGCGGTGGTGATTTTTCCCCTTATGTACCGCACCTGCCGGGGCGCGTTTGAAAGCTTTGACGAAACCCTGGCCGCCGCGGGCAAGACCCTTGGCCTTTCCGGCGCCTACATTTTCTGGCATATCCGCATGCCCTTCTGCCGGGCGGGTATTTTGGCGGGCACGGTGCTTTCCTTTGCAAGGGCTTTGGGGGAATATGGGGCCACCAGCATGCTGGCGGGCTACACGCCGGGCCGCACCGCCACCATTTCCACCACGGTGTACCAGCTTTGGCGCACCAACGACGACGGCCTGGCCTTCCGCTGGGTGCTGGTGAACGTTGCCATTTCCTTTGTGGTGCTGCTGGCGGTGAACCTGGTGGAAAAACGGCAAAAAAGGCGGTGAAAGCGTGGCAATATCAGTTGATATCGAAAAGCGCTTCAAAAGCTTTACCCTGCGCATCGCCTTTGAAGCGGGAAATGAAACGCTGGCGCTGCTGGGCGCCTCCGGCTGCGGCAAAAGCATGACGCTGCGCTGCATCGCCGGGGTGGAAAAGCCGGACCGGGGCCGCATTGCGCTGGATGGCGCGGTGGTGTTTGATTCCGAGAAAAAAATCAATGTGAGCCCCCAGGAGCGGCGGGTGGGGCTGATGTTTCAGCATTACGCCCTGTTTCCGCAAATGACGGTTTTGCAGAATGTGCGCTGCGGGGCCAGGCGCTCCTTAAAAGGGGAGGCGCAGGAAAGGGCCGCGCTGGACATGCTGAAAGCCTTTGGCCTGGAGGATCTTCAGGACCGCCTGCCCGCTCAATTATCCGGCGGCCAGCAGCAGCGGGCGGCGCTGGCCCGCATCCTGGTAAGCGATCCCCGGATTTTAATGCTGGACGAGCCCTTTTCCGCTCTGGACAGCCATTTGCGCTTCCGCATGGAGCAGGAGGTGCGCCAGGTGATCCGCCAGTTTGGAAAAACGGTGCTGCTGGTATCCCACAACCGGGATGAGGTGTACCGGATGGCGGACCGGGTGGCCATTCTCAATAACGGACAAATGGAAACCATCGGCAGCCGGGATCAGGTGTTTTCTGATCCTGGCACGAGAACGGGCTGCGTGCTGACGGGCTGCAAAAACGTGTCCGCCATCCGCGTCCTCGATGGCAGCCATGTTCAGGCGCTGGATTGGGGCATTCCCCTGACCTTGCCATTGCGCCCCGGCACCGACGCGCTGGGCATCCGCATGCACGCGGTCAAGCCGGGCGAAGGGGAAAACAGCTTCCGGTGCAGGGTGGCGGAGGTGATTGAAAATCCCTTCTCCATCACTGTGATGCTGCATCCCCTTGCCGCGCCGGAAAACGCCGTGCCCATCGGCTGGGAAATGGAAAAGCCGGTATGGCGCGCGCTGCAGGCGGAGGAATTGACCGTTCACTTTCCGGCGGAGAGCATATTACAATTGAAAGGCTGATGCTGTATGCTGCAAAACGCAACCTGGACCCAGGCGCGGGATTTGCTCCTTCGCCTAATAAGCCCCATAGCAACCGAAACCGTTTCGCTGGACGAATGCGCCGGGCGGGTAATGGCCTTTGACCTGAAAGCGGCGCAGGACGTGCCGCCCTTTGACCGCTCGGCCTATGACGGCTATGCGCTCCGGGCGGAGGATGTTCAAAGCGCCTCCAAGGATCAGCCCGTCACCCTGCGCATTACGGAAACCGTGGCGGCGGGCAGCGTGGCAGCGCTGCCGGTGCTGCCCGGCCAAGCCGCCCATGTGATGACCGGAACCAAGATTCCTCAGGGAGCCGACTGCGTCATCAATTTTGAGCGCACAGCCTTTACGGAAGATACGGTGACGCTGTTTCAGCCGCTGCGGCAGGGGGACAATATTGTAAAAAAAGGCGAGGACGTGGCGGCGGGCAGCCTGCTTTCGCCCTGCGGCACGGCCATTGACGCCGGGCTGGCGGGCACGCTGGCGGCCCAGGGCATAGCGCGGGTCAAGGTGTATAAAAAACCTGTGATCGGCCTCATTTCCACCGGCAGCGAGGTGGTGGAGGCGGAGGAGGAGCAAAAGGACGGGAAGATTCGCAATGCCAACCGCGCCACCTTTACCGCGCTGCTTGCTCAGGAAGGGTGCCAAACCCGTTATTTGGGGCTGGCCGGGGATGAAGCGGAGGAAATCAGCGCGCTCATTGCCAAGGGGCTTCAAGTATGCGACGCGGTGATACTGACCGGCGGCGTTTCCGTGGGCGATTGGGACGTGACGCCCGCCGCCATGGAGAGGGCGGGGGCGGATATGCTGCTTCGCGGCGTGGATATGAAGCCGGGCATGGCCTGCGCTTATGGAATAAAGGAAGGAAAGCTGGTGCTGGGGCTATCGGGCAATCCCGCCTCGTCCCTGACCAACTTTTGCGCCTGCGCCCTGCCCGCCATAAGAAAGCTTTGCGGCAGAAAAGAGCCTATGCCCACCCCCATTCAAGGCGTTTTGGCCCGAAGCTTCAAGAAAAAAAGCCCGTCCACCCGGTTTTTGCGGGGACATTTGCAGCTGACGGATGGCAGCGTGCAGTTTATATCCTCCAGCGACCAAGGCAACGTGGTGCTTTCCAGCACCATCGGGTGCAACGCCTTCCTGCTCATTCCCGCGGGCAGCGGCCCTGTGGAGGCGGGCGCCGTATTATCCGGCTTCATGCTGTAAAAGAAGAGGAAAAACGCTATGAAAAAAATTCGAGTGGAAGACGCGGTAGGCCAAACGCTGTGTCACGATTTGACGGAAATGCGGGACGGCTTTAAGGGCGCGGCGTTCCGGCGGGGCCATGTGATTGCTAAAGAGGATATTCCCCATATGCTGGACATGGGCAAGCGCACGGTGTTTGTGTGGGAGGAAAACGCGGGGGAGATTCACGAGGAGGACGCGGCCCGGCGTATGGCCGCCATGGCCCCTGTGGCGGGCGCCCACTATACGGAGCCGTCGGAGGGCAAGGTGCTGTTAATTTCCGATTCGGCGGGCATGCTGCGGGTGGATACGGAGCTGCTGAGGGAAATTAACCGGATCGGGGATTTGACTATTTCCACCCTGCCGGATCACTATCCGGTAAAGGAAGGCATGCGGCTGGCCTCCATGCGCATCGTGCCCCTGGTAACCAAGGAGGAGCAAATCATCAGGGCCGAAAAGCTTTGCGAAAGCCGGAAGCTTTTGAACCTGCTGCCTTATAAGCCCCTAAAAACGGGCATTGTCATCACGGGCTCAGAAATCTATCATGGACGCATTCAGGATAAATTTGAAGCCGTGGCCCGGAAAAAGCTGAGCGGTTATCCCGGACAAGTGCTGGGCGCAGCCGTCTGCGACGACGATTTGGATATGCTGGTGCGTTCGGCCCAGGACTTTTTGGCAAAGGGCGCGGATTTTCTCATTTTCTCCGGCGGCATGTCCGTTGACCCGGACGATTTGACGCCCGCGGCCATTCGCCGCCTGGGCTGCGATGTGATAAGCCACGGCGTGCCCAGCCAGCCCGGCAACATGACCTTGATGGCGTATTTGGGCGATATTCCCGTCATGGGCGTGCCCGGCGCGGCCATCAGCCTGCCTACCACCATTTTTGATGTGATGCTGCCCCAGGTGTTTTCGGGCGTGCGCTTTACCAAGCAGGACCTGGTCAATCTTGGCGACGGGGGGCTGTGCCAGCTGTGCAAAGCCTGCCATTTTCCCAACTGTACATTTGGAAGGTATTGAGGAATGATCGATTCATTTGGACGGTCCATTACCTACCTGCGGCTTTCGGTAACGGAGCTGTGCGATTTGCGCTGCCGCTACTGCATGCCGGAGGAGGGCGTTTGCAAGCTGCGCCACGACCAGATGCTGACCGAAGAAGAAATGCTTCGGGCGGTTTGTGCGGCGTCGAAATTGGGCATAACCAAGGTGCGGGTCACCGGCGGCGAACCGCTGACCAAGCCCAACATTTTGTCCATCTGCCGCGGCATAGCCCAGGCGCCGGGCATTCAGGATACCGCCATTACCACCAACGGCACCCGATTGCCGGAATTGGCCGGGCCCCTGCGGAAAGCGGGTATTCGCCGGGTCAATATCAGCCTGGACACGCTGGACCCGGAAAAGTATGCGTACATTACCCGCCGCGGCCAGCTTCAAAACGCTTTAAATGGCCTGCGCGCGGCGCTGGACGCGGGCTTTGACCAGGTAAAAATCAACGCGGTGCTCATTGGCGGCTTTAATGAGGATGAAATTCCCGCCTTGGCGGAGTTGACGCAAAGGTGGCCGGTGGACGTGCGGTTTATTGAGCTTATGCCCATGGCCGGAAACACAGGCTTTGGCAAGGAAAGCTATATTCCCGTTTCCCGCGTGCTCCAGCGGCTGCCCGAAGCGAAAGCGGAAAACGAAGAGGGCGTGGCTAAAATGTACCGGCTGCCGGGGGCCAGGGGCAGGCTGGGCCTTATCAGCCCCCTGAGCCAGCATTTTTGCGCCTCCTGCAACCGCATCCGGCTTACGGCGGACGGCAAATTGAAGCCCTGCCTGCATTCGGCGGAGGAAATTTCCATCAAAGGGTTAAATGATGAAGATATGCTGGCGCAAATGAAAAAGGCCATTCTTTCCAAGCCCCGGTGCCATAAAGCGCTGAGCGCGGAAAGCCGCAGCCAAACGGCCCGAAATATGAACCAGATCGGAGGCTAAGGAATGCCTATTCCAGTCATTGGCTTTGCGGCCTATTCCGGCACGGGAAAAACCACGGTGATAGAAAAGCTCATTGCCGCGCTGAGGCGGCGGAATGTGCGGGTGGGCGTCATCAAGCACGATGTCCACGGCTTTTCCATGGACCAGCCCGGCAAGGATTCTTACCGCCATGCCCAGGCCGGGGCCCAAGCGGTGGTGATTACATCCCCCAATCAAACCGCGCTGATGGAGCAGCGGGGAAAAACGCTGCGGCAGTGCGTTGAAAAAATCACCGGTGTGGACGTAATCCTGGTGGAGGGCTTTAAAAACGAGCCCATTCCCCGCATCGGCCTTTGCCGGAAGGAAACGGGCAAGGGCTTTCCGGGGCCTTTGGATAGCTTTATCGCCGTTGTCACCGACGAGGAAAGCCTTCCGCCGTCCGTTCCGCGCTTTGCCTTTGAAGAAACGGAAAAGCTGGCGGATTTTATCATCAAGGAGATGCAGGCCATGCAGAATGAGGATTTTACCCATTTTAACGATCAGGGCCGGGCCCGCATGGTGGACGTGGGGGAGAAAGAGCCCACGCACCGCACGGCTACGGCGGCTGGCCGGGTGCTGGTCAGCGGGCGCACGTTTTCCCTCATCCAATCCGGCGGCATGAAAAAGGGCGATGTGCTCACCGTGGCCCAAATTGCCGGGATCATGGCGGCCAAGCATACGCCGGATTGGATTCCCATGTGCCATCCGGTGCCGCTGAACGGCATCGATTTGAAGCTGTGGCTGGATGAAAACCGTCTTTCCGTGGAAATAGAAGCCACGGCGAAGTGCGACGGGAAAACGGGCGTGGAAATGGAAGCGCTGACGGCGGTGAGCGGCGCGGCGCTGACAGTGTATGATATGTGCAAGGCCGTGCAGCGGGATATGGTGATCGATCAAATCCGTTTGGTGAGCAAGACGGGCGGCGTGCACGGGGATTATCACAGGGAGGAAAAGGAAAATGAGTGAAGCAAAATTTACCGCGGCCGTTATCACAGTGAGCGACAAAGGCTTTCGGGGCGAGCGGGAGGATACCAGCGGCCCCGCGCTGTGCGCCATGCTGAGGGATGAGGGCTGGAGCGTGGCGTATACCGCCATGGTGCCGGACGAAAAAGAAATGATCCGGCGGGAGCTTATTTCCTGCGCGGATGAAAAGAAGCTTTCCCTGGTGCTCACCACCGGCGGAACGGGCTTTTCGCCCAGGGACGTGACGCCCGAAGCCACCCTTTCCGTGGTGGAGCGGCTAACACCCGGCATTCCGGAGGCCATGCGGGCGGAAAGCATGAAAATTACGCCCCACGGGTGCCTTTCCAGGGAAACGGCGGGCATTCGGGGCGGAACGCTCATCATCAATTTGCCGGGCAGCAAAAAGGCTTCCACGGAAAACCTGTCCGCAGTGCTCAAGCCCATCCGCCATGGGGTGGAAATGCTCCAGTCCTCCGGCTCGGCCGACTGCGCTTCCCCTGAAAAGCAGGAAAAAAAGCGGCCTGAAAAGCCTTCCGTGGACCAATGGCTGCGGGAGGCCAAGGCGCACCCGGACGCCGGCAAGGTGGGCATGTATTTAACGCATAACGGCGTGGTGCGCTCCACTGCCCGCAGCCAGGTGCGCCAGGGCGACGCTGGGGCCAAGCCCGTGGCCGGAATGTATTTTTCCCATAACCGGGAAAAGGTTCTTTCCGCCATTGCGGAAGCGGAAAAAATGGAGGGAGTTTATTACGTGCGCGTGTGGCTCAACGAAGGGGAGCTCCAGGTGGGGGACGATATCATGTTCGTGCTCATTGGGGCGGACATCCGGCCCCACGCCGTGAAGGCGCTGGAAACGCTGGTGGGCAAGATCAAAAATGAGTGCGTGACGGAAAAAGAACTGTACGCGGAATAAAGAGCAGCGGAGGGTGTATGCCGAAAAAAAGCGCGCTTCTTGCCGGGCTGCTGCTTATTCTCCTGGGCGCTGTGCCGCTGAGCGCGCTGGGGGAAAGCCGGCTCATGGTGGTGTCCGATCTGCATTATCTGGCAAAGGAACTGTATGAAGGCAGCGAGCTGTTTATAAGCGTTATGCGCAATGGCGATGGAAAGCTGCCGCAGTGCGGCGAAGAGCTTTTGCAATGCCTTGTGAGGCAGGTGAGCATAGAACAGCCGGACGCCCTGCTGGTAACGGGCGACCTTTCCTTTAACGGCGAAAAGGCCAGCCACGAAGCGCTGAGCCGATGGTTTGGGGAAATAGAAAAAGCCGGCGTTCCCGTGTGGGTGATTCCGGGCAATCATGATATCAACTGCCCTTCACCCGTGGGCTTTGCGGAAAATGGCTGGTACACGGTAGAAAACGCCACGGAAGCGGATTTTGCCGCCCTTTACGCGGACTTTCTGCTGCCGCCCCCGGCGGAAAATACCGGGTTCTCCTACGCGGTCAAGATCAGCGATACCCTGTGGGCGGTTATGACTGACGCGGCGTATTACCGCGACCGGGCGCAAGCGTTTGGTTTGTTTACCGCAAGTCACGGCGAATGGCTGGAAAAAGTGCTGGAGGAAGCCGGGAGAGCGGGCGCCCAGGTCATCACGGCCAGCCACCACAGCCTTGTGCCCCATACGGAGTTTGCCAAAGAAAGCTTTCTCATGTTCGGCCACGAAGCCATGCAGGCCCTTTTGCGGCGGTATGGCGTAAGGCTTCATTTGTCCGGCCACCTTCATATTCAGCATATCGCCCGGATGGACGGCCTTTTTGACGCCGCGCTGGGCGCCTTCTGCGCTTATCCCCACCGCTATGCCATCGTGACCGTGCGGGATGATGGGAGTATGGATTACGAAGCCAAGCAATTGAGCGGCCAGCTTCTGCCGGAAGGCTTTCAGGAAATGAGCAAAGCCTGGTTTGAGGGCGTCACCCGTGATAAGGCGGCGGCAGCGCTCAGCGCGGTGGAAGCAACGGCGGAGGAAAGAAGCGCTATGGCGGACTATGCCGCGCGCTTTAACCTGGCCTATTTTTCCGGCGCTTACCAAAGCGATGACCCTTTCTGGAAGCAGGACCCGGCCTTTGCGCTGTGGCAGCGGCATAAGGAAAACGCATTTGCGAAATATCTTCTGTGGGTCATGGAGGAGAGAACGGAAGACAATCTTTTCTTACATATACCGCCCGAATAGTATAAAGGGCCACGCCGGACGTCTCGTATCCGGCGCGGCCCTTGCCTTTTATTTTGCCTGCGACAGCATCAGCTTGATGCGGTTCAATTGGTTCACCTCGCTGGCGCCGGGGTCGTAGTCCACGGCGGCGATATTGGCCTGGGGGTAGGCTTTGCGCAATTGCTTGATAACGCCCTTGCCCACCACGTGGTTGGGCAGGCAGCCGAAGGGCTGAATGCACACGATGTTGTTTACTTTGCTTTCCAGCAGTTCCGCCATTTCGCCGCACAGGAACCAGCCTTCGCCGTACTGATTGCCGATGGAAAGGAAAGGCCTGGCCAGCTCGGCAATGTGCTCGATGGGCACGGGGGCGGAAAAGCGCCGGGACGCCGCCAGGGCGTCGATGGCGGGCCTGCAGAAGGCCCGAAGCCCCGTTACGCCCAAGGCGCTCAGATATTTCCCCGTCCGGCTGGCGCCCAGGTATTCAGCCTTGTACCGCTGGTTATACAGCACATAGTACACAAAGTCCATCAAATCGGGCACCACGGCCTCCGCGCCCTCCTGCTCCAGCAGTTCAGGCAGGTGATTGTTGGCCATGGGCATATATTTGACCAGGATTTCGCCCACGATGCCAACCCTGGGCTTTTTCATATCCTCGTGAATGGGCAGCGCGTCAAAATCCGCCACCACGCCGCGGCACAGCTCCCCAAAGCCGCGCTTTTCTTTTCCGGAAATGGAATTGCGAATGATTTCGCGCCACTTTTTATGCAGCCTGTCGGCGCTGCCCAGGGTGATTTCATAAGGCCGGGTGCGGTACAGGCAGCGCATCATCAAATCGCCCAGCACCAGGGCGTGGCCCGCGTCGATGAGCATGGGCAGGGAAGGAGAAAACCCTTCGTTCTTTTCCATGCCGTTGAAATTCAGGCTGATAACGGGAATCTGCGGCAGCCCCGCCTTTTCCAAGGCCCGGCGGATGAAGCTCACATAATTGCTGGCCCGGCAGCAGCCGCCCGTTTGGCTCATCATAAGGGCCAGCTTGTTTACGTCGTAACGCCCGGAAAGCACGGCCTCCATCAGCTGTCCCACGGTGATAATGGAGGGGTAGCAGGCGTCGTTATTCACGTATTTTAACCCGGTGTCGATGACCGAGCGTCCTTCGCGGTCCAGTATCACCAGGTGATATCCGTGCTTTTCAAACAGCGGCTGGAGCAATTCAAAATGGATGGGGCTCATATCCGGCGCCAGGATGGTATAGCCCTGCAGGCGCATTTCTTTGGTAAATTCGGCCCGGTGATAAGGCACGGGAGGAGCCTTGGGCAAAATCCCCTGCTCATCGCGCATGCGCATGGCGGACAGAAGGCTCCTTACCCGGATGCGGGCGGCCCCCAGGTTGTTTACCTCATCAATTTTGAGCACGGTGTACAGTTTTCCGCAGCTTTCCAGAATATCGCTGACCTGGTCCGTGGTTACGGCGTCCAGGCCGCAGCCGAAGGAATTGAGCTGAATCAGCTCCAAATCCTTCCTTTCCGATACGAACTGCGCCGCCGTGTACAGCCGGGAATGGTACACCCATTGGTCGTTTACCCGCACGGGGCGCACGGGCTGGAAGGACGCGGGAACGCAGTCCTCCGTCAGCACCGCCAGGCCGTAACCGGCAATCATGTCCGGAATGCCGTGGTGAATTTCCGGGTCCATGTGATAAGGCCGGCCAGCCAGCAGGATGCCTTTACGGTGGTTTTCCTCCATCCAGCGCAGCGCTTTTTCCCCTTCCAGGCGCACATCCTGCTTGGCCTTTTTCTGCTCCAGCCAGGCGGCGTGAACGGCGGCGCGAACCTCCCTTCCCGGAATGCCCCATTCCTCCCGGCAAAGGCGGGCCAGCCGGTCCGCCGTGATTTTTTCGCTGGTAAAGGCCATGAAGGGACGGATATAGCGCACCTTTCCCTCGGCCACGTCCTCCACGTTGTTTTTCAGGTTTTCGGGGTAGGCGCACACCATGGGGCAGTTAAAATGATTCTGCGCCTGCGGCGTTTCCTGATGCTCGTAAAACACGCTGGGATGAAAAATGGTTTTTATCCCCTGATTGATGAGCCATTGCACGTGGCCGTGGGCCAGCTTGGCCGGGTAGCATTCGCTTTCCGACGGAATGGATTCCATGCCCATGGCATACAGCCTGCGGCTGGAAACGGGGGATAAGACCACGCGGAAGCCCAGAGAAGTAAAGAAGGTGTGCCAGAAGGGATAATTTTCCCACATGTTCAGCACGCGAGGCAGGCCAATTTCGCCCCTGGGCGCGTTTTCCAGCGCCTGGTAATCGAACATGCGCCGCAACTTGTACGCGGCCACGTTGGGGGCTTTCTGCCCGCCGCCCATTCTGCCGGCGCCCCGCTCGCAGCGGTTGCCGGTAATGTGGCGGCGGCCGCCGGGAAAGGCGTTCACGGTGAGCATGCAATGGTTTTCGCAGCCGTTGCAATGGGTAACGGAGGTTTTCCATTTGAGGGAAAGCAGCTCATCAAGGGGCGGCATGGAGGATTTTTGCCAGGGCTCGTGATGCCGCCGGGCAATGAGCGCGGCGCCGAAGGCGCCCATCATGCCCGCGATATCGGGGCATACCGCTTCTGCGCCGCTGATTTTTTCAAAGGCCCTGAGCACGGCTTGATTATGGAATGTGCCGCCCTGCACCACGATCCTGCGGCCCAGGCTGGCGGGGTCGGTGAGTTTAATGACTTTATACAGCGCGTTCCGGATAACGGAATAAGCCAAGCCGGCGCTGATATCCTGAACAGAGGCGCCTTCCTTCTGCGCCTGCTTCACATTGCTGTTCATGAACACGGTGCAGCGGGTGCCAAGGTCCACCGGGCTGGGCGCAAACAGCGCTTCCGCCGCGAAGCCCTGGGCCGTGTAGCCCATGGAATTGGCGAAGTTTTCCAGAAAGCTGCCGCAGCCGGAGGAACAGGCCTCGTTGAGCAGCACCGTGTCCACCGAGCCGTCCTTGAGCTTGATACATTTCATGTCCTGGCCGCCGATATCCAGCACACAGTCTACCTTCGGGTCAAAAAAGCTGGCGGCGGTCACATGGGCAATGGTTTCCACTTCGCCCTCATCCAGGCAAAAGGCCGTTTTCATCAGCGATTCCCCGTACCCTGTGGAGCAGGCGCGGGCAATAAACGCGTTCTTGGGCAGAAGCGGCTGCAATTCCCCCAGCGCGCCGATGGCCGTTTTCAGGGGATTGCCTTGGTTTCCGGCATAAAAGGTCCAAAGCAGCTGGCCCTCCGTGCCGATCAGGGCCAATTTGGTGGTGGTGGACCCGGCGTCGATGCCCAAATAACAGGGCCCGGCGTAATCGCTCAAATTTGCGCGCTTTACCTTGGCCCCGGCGTGCCGGTCGCAGAAGGCTTTATATTCGTTGTTGGAAGAAAACAGCGGCTCCATGCGCTTGAGGGCGAAGGTGAGCATAACGCCCCGGCCCATGGCGTCGATCAGAGCGTCCAGGTCGCGTTTCTTTCCGTTTTCCGCCTGCATGGCCGCGCCGATGGCGGCAAACAGATGGCTGTTATCAGGCACAATAGCCGTTTCATTAGTCAGCTTCAGGGTGCGGATAAAGGCGTTTCTCAGCTCCGGCAAAAAATGGAGCGGACCGCCCAAAAAAGCCACGTGACCGCGAATGGGCTTGCCGCAGGCCAGGCCGGAAATGGTTTGGTTTACCACGGCCTGGAACACGGAGGCCGCCAGGTCCGCCCTGGTGGCGCCGTCGTTGATAAGGGGCTGGATATCCGATTTGGCAAACACGCCGCACCGGGCGGCAATGGGATAAATCACCTGGTAATGGGCCGCTTCGGCGTTCAGGCCCGCGGCGTCGGTCTGCATCAGGGAAGCCATTTGGTCGATGAAGCTGCCCGTGCCTCCGGCGCACACGCCGTTCATGCGTTCCTCCAGCCCGCCGGTAAAATAAATAATCTTGGCGTCTTCGCCGCCCAGCTCAATGGCGGCGTCGGTTTGCGGCGCGGCGTGCTTGAGCGCGCCGGCTACGGCCACCACCTCCTGCACAAAAGGAATTTCCAGCGCTTTCCCCAGGCCCATGCCGCCGCTGCCAGTGATGGCGGCGCGGATGGAGCAATTGCCCAGCTCCTGCCGGATTTCCTTTAAAATATTCAGCAGCGTTTCCTGGGTGTGGGCGTGGTGGCGGGCGTAGCGGTAAAAAATCAGTTCGCCGTTATCATTCAGCACCGCCGCCTTCACGGTGGTGGAGCCGATATCAATACCCGTTCGGTAAGCATTCATTGGTAATAACACTCCAGAAAATTTACAGGCTCATTAAATGCGCGGAGGATTGGCGCAGCGCCTCCATCCGGTCTCGAAGGAGGGACAAATCCTCCCTTTCCATTTTATCCGGTTGCTTGCGAAAAATCAACTTCCGAAGGGCGTTGATTTCCTCCTTGATTTGCCGTTTTTCTTCTTTTTCCAGCTGTTTTCCTTTTTCGTCCAGCGCTTTTTCAGTGTCCCGAAGCAGTATCTGCGCCTCGTTGACAACGCTCAGCGCGTCCCTGCGCAGCCCATCCTGGGCGGCGTACTGTTCGGCGTCCCGGATGGCGGCGTCGATTTCCGCGTCGCTCATTTTATCGTTGGCCGTGATGGTGATGCCCTGCTCCTTGCCGGTATCCTTGTCCTTGGCGGAAACGCGCAGGATGCCGTTGGTATCGATATCGAAGGTGACTTCGATTTGCGGCACTCCCGCCGGGGCGCGCTTGATGCCCTTCAGCTTGAATTTGCCAATGGTCTTATTATCCGCCGCCATGGGGCGTTCGCCTTGGAGCACATGAATTTCCACGCTGGATTGGAAGGGCGCGGCAGTGGTGAAAATTTGGGAATAATGAATGGGCAATGTGGAATTGCGTTCCACCAAACGGGTGGCCACGCCGCCCACCGTTTCAATGGACAGGGAAAGGGGCGTTACATCCAGCAGCAGGATGCTTTTATTGACCGACAGGGCGTGGGCGCCCGACAGGGTGTCGCCCTGAATGGCCGCGCCTTGGGCCACGCATTCATCGGGATTCAGATTCCGGCTGGGCTCTTTGCCCGTCAGCTGCCTCACCTTCTGCTGCACGGCAGGGATGCGGGTGGACCCGCCAACCAGCAGCACGCGGCCCAATTCCGAGGCGGCAATGCCCGCGTCCCGCAGGGCGTTTTGCACGGGCGCGGCCGTCTTTTCCACCAGGTCGCGGGTGAGCTCATTGAATTTGGCGCGGCTCAAGGTCAATTCCAAATGCACGGGCGCGCCGTTTTTCTGGGTGATATAGGGCAGGGTGATGGCCGCCGTTTCGGTGGCGGACAGTTCTTTTTTCGCCTGCTCCGCCGCTTCCTTTACGCGGGCCAGGGCCATCAGGTCGCTTCTCAGGTCCACCCGCTGGCTTGCCTGGGCTTCGTTGATGATCCAATTGACGATTCTTTCGTCAAAATCGTCTCCGCCCAGGTGGTTGTCGCCGGAGGTGGCCAGCACCTCAATCACGCTTTCGCCGATTTCGATGATGGACACGTCGAAGGTGCCGCCGCCCAGGTCATAAACCATTACTTTTTGGGCCGCGCCGGTATTGAGGCCATAGGCCAGGGCGGCGCTGGTGGGCTCGTTGATGATGCGCTTCACGTTCAGCCCGGCGATTTTTCCCGCGTCCTTGGTGGCCTGGCGCTGAATATCGTTAAAATAAGCGGGTACGGTGATAACGGCGTCGCTGACCGGCTCGCCCAAATAGTTTTCCGCGTCGGCGCGCAGCTTGCGCAGGATCATGGCGCTGATTTCCTG
>CAMOHY010000010.1 GCA_946615495.1 uncultured Clostridia bacterium | reverse complement strand
ATGCTGTATGAAAAAAGTCTTCATTCGCCCTTTGCAAAACGCGTCATAAGAAGATTTTAGCATCCGGACGAATCAATCCACGGTCACGTCCGCGCATTCCACAGGCACGGCTTTTTGAAGCCCCTCCAGGGAGCATTCCACCTGATAGCCGATCTTGCCCGCGCTGAACAGGATGGTGTCAAACTGGGCGGCGGTGGAATGGATCACGGTGCGGAACTGCTTTTTCATGCCGATGGGAGAGCAGCCGCCGTGCACATAGCCGGTGAGGGGAAGCAATTCCTTGCTTTTGAGCATTTCCAGCGCCTTTTCCCCCACCGCCGCGGCGGCCTTTTTTAAATCCAGTTCCTCCGCCACGGGGATCATGAACACGTAATGGGTTTTGCTCTTTCCCTCCGTGACCAGGGTTTTGAAGGTCTGCGCCGGGTCCTCCCCCAAAACGGAGGCTACCTCCACCCCGCTGATGGCCCCGGTGCCGCCGTAAAAATGCTCCTTGTAGGGAATTTTCAGCCGTTCCAGGGTGCGCATCACATTGGTTTTTTCCTGCTTGGCCATTGTTATTCTACCGGCTTTCCCGCCTCGATGAGGGAAAACATATCGATGCGGCGCTGGTGCCTGCCGCCCTCAAAGGGCGTTTTTACCCAGATTTCCACGATCAGCTTGGCCAGCTCCGGCGCGATGACCCGGCCGCCCAGGGCCAGCATGTTGGCGTCGTTGTGGGCCCGGCTCATTTTGGCGCTGTAGCAGTCCGAGCAGCAGCAGCAGCGAACGCCCGGCACCTTATTGGCCGCGATGGAAATGCCCACGCCCGTGCCGCACAGAATGATGCCCCGGTCGCATTCGCCCTTCACCACGGCCTGGGCCGCCCGCACCGCAAAAATGGGATAATCCCGCGGATCGCCCTCGTTGATGCCAAAATCCTCCACCTCAATGCCCATTTCTCTTAGCGTTTCCTTGATGGGCTCCTTCAGCACCTGGCCCGCGGGGTCGCACGCAATGGCAAATTTCATAGTTTTTTCCTCCTTCTATGCTATTCTCCCAAAGCTTCCTGAAGCACCGTAAGATTTTTGCGCATGGTATCTTCATAGGCCGTCATTTCGCCGTCTCCCGTCACCAGCGGGTCCAGCTCATACACCGGCGCGCCGGTTTCCTGGGCCACGGTGCGAAGGGCGGTGTTTTCATACTGCGGCTCGGAAAACAAGGGCGGATTGCCCGCCTCCCTCACCGTTTCAATCACCTGCTTGAGCATGCGGGGGGAAATAGGCTCATCCGGCTCCAGCGCCACCACGGCCGCCACCTCCAGCCCATAGGCCTTTGCAAAATAAGGAAAAGCCTCATGGAAGGTGACAATTTTCTTCCGGGGCAGGGCGGAAATGGCCTGGGCCAATTCCGCGTCCAGCGCCAGCAGGCGCGCGGCGTATTCCTCCGCGTTGGCCGCGATTTTTTCCCCCTTTTCGGGCAGCAGCCGGCTCAGCCCGTCCCGCAGGTTATACACCATCTGCACGGCGTTTCGGGGCGACAGCCAGATGTGGGCGTTGTACGCGCCATGGTCATGGTCCTCGCCGGGGTGTTCCTCCTCCAGCAGTTCCACGCCCTGGGAACAGTCCACAATCTGCAGATCGGGAAACTGGCTCTGCACATCGGGCAGGAAGCTTTCCATGCCCGCGCCGTTAATGAGCAGGGCCCGCGCCTTGCCCAGAGCGCGCATATCGCTGGTAAGCAATTGATAATCGTGCAGGCAGCCGGTGCTGGGCGGCGTCATGGAAGAGAGCGTGACCCCCTCCACCCCGTTCAGCACATTTTGCGCCAGCACATACACCGGGTAAAACGTGGCCATGACGGATATATCCTCCGCCTGGGCCCCGCAGCCGGCCAAGGGCAGTAAAAGCAAAAACGTAAGCAACGCAGCGGCAAATCTTTTCATGGTTCTTCCTTTCAAGGGCAAATTCCGGCGGCAGGGCCGCTATGCTCAGTATACCGGGTTTTCGCGGTTTGTAAAGAGGAAAATAAAAAAACGGCGGCAAAGGGGCCGCCGTAGACTGCCGGCAAATCTCCGGGAAAGTATGAAAGGGCTTTGACCCTTTCATCTTCAATCCGCAGGACCGGCTTTGCCCGCCGGGAAGAAGCCTTTTTCATTTTCCGTTCCGGTGGCCCGCCTGCCGGTATTGCAGGGGCGTTTGGCCAAACTGGGCGCGGAAGCGGCGCACGAAATTGCTCACGTCCGGGTAGCCGCAGCGCTGGGCCACCCCGGCGATGGAAAACTCGGAATGCTGCAAAAGAAATTTGGCCCGGTTCAGCCGGCTCTGGGTCACGTACTGCATGGGGCTCAGGCCCACCGCCCGCCGGAAATGCACCGACAGACAGTTGGGCGACACATGGTATTTTTTCGCCAGCTCCTGAAGGGAAAAGGACCCCGTCAGCGCGTTTTCCAGATCGTTCATAATATCCTGCACCGGCAGGAAGGAAAGCTGATTGGCGGGAATGAACATATCGGGCCGCAGCGCCTGGGCGTCGGTGAGGATCAGGGTCATCAGGGCCTCGGCGCGGGTATCGGCATACTGCCCGCCCTCCTGCTGGGCGGTGGTGAGCATGGAAAAATACTGGTCGAACCGGGGCTTGTAAGCCCCCGCCTGCATAACGTAAGGAAACTGTTCGCCGTGAAAGCGAAAAACGGAGAGGAGCAGCACGTCGTTATGAAAGGCTTTGAGCTGGGTGGGCGGGATGAGCAGATAGTACCGGCGGTAGGGCAGCTCCACAGGGCGGGAGGCGTGGGCGTCAAAGGGATTCAAAAACACCAGCGACCCGGCGGGGCAGGCGTAGTCCCGCCCCCGCACGGTCATCGCCACCTGACCGGAGACTACATACAGCAATTCGTAATACGTGTGGGTGTGAAGGCCGTGTGAAATCGGCTCTTCACTGTACTTGATCTCAAACGCCATCATTTCACCTGAAAATCGAAATTACATATATTCATGGAGAAAGAACCCATTTTTTACACCCGGTTTATTGTATCATTATTTTCAGAAACAATCAAGGGGATGTGCTGAGCATGGAGCATGTGGCTTTCCATTATTCCACCCTGAACGATGTGATAAAGGAAGCGGAAAAGCTAAACGTTTTTCTGCCCGTAAATGAAAAAACGGACGTATTGTTTTCTCCTCTTTCCCTGGGCGCGCATACGGCGCAAAACCGCATCGCTTTTCAGCCCATGGAGGGCACCGACGGAACTGAGGACGGCGCGCCGGGGGAACTGACCTGCCGCCGCTACCGCCGCTTTGCCCAGGGCGGGCCGGGCCTTATCTGGTTTGAGGCTGTGGCCACGCTGCCCCAGGCCCGCGCCTCCGCCCACCAATTGTGGCTGACGGAAAAAAACGTGGATGCCTTCCGCCGCCTGCTGGACGAAATGCGGGAAATCAGCCTTCGGGAAAACGGCTACGCGCCCCTCATCGTTATGCAGGCCACCAATTCCGGCCGCTATTCCAAGCCCCACGGCTTTCCGGAGCCCTTGATCGCCTACCATTGCCCGCCGCTGGAGGATACGCCGCTGGGCAGCGAACGCATCGTTTCCGACGACGGTTTAAAGCGCTTTGAGGAAGCCTATGAAGCCTCGGCCCGGCTGTGCCAGCGGGCGGGGTTTGACGGCATGGACATAAAATGCTGCCACCGCTATCTGGCCTGCGAATTGCTTTCCGCCTACACCCGGCCCGGCCCCTACGGCGGCAGCTACGAAAACCGCACCCGGTTTTTGAAAAACTGCTATCGGGCCGCCCAGGCTGCCGTCGCCGGGCCCGGCTTTTTCCTCACCAGCCGCCTGAACGTATACGACGGCTTCCCCTACCCCTACGGCTTTGGCGTGAACGAGCGGGACGGCCTTCAGCCGGATTTGGAGGAGCCCATCCGCCTCATTGGCGAATTAAAGGAAGAATTCCATATTCCCGTCATCAACGTGACCATGGGCAACCCCTATAAAAATCCCCATGTGAACCGGCCCTACGACCATGGCAACTACGTGCCAAACGAGCATCCCCTGGAGGGGGAAGGCCGCATGATGCGGGGAGTGAGCGAAATCCAGCGCGCCCTGCCCCAGGTGCCGGTAATCGGCAGCGCCTTTTCTTATTTGCGCCAGTGGGCGGGCAATCTGGCCGCGGGCATGGTGGGCGGCGGCCACTGCGCCATGGCGGGCTTTGGGCGGCTTGCCTTCGCCTATCCGGACTTCGTGCGTGAATTAAAGGAAACGGGCCGGCTGGACCCCAAGCGGGCCTGCGTCACCTGCGGCGGCTGCGCCGCCCTGCTCCGGGCAGGCACCCCGGCGGGCTGCGTCGTGCGGGACAGGGAGGTATATCATCCATGAAAACCGCGTTCGTCACCGGCTCCAGCCGGGGCATCGGCCGGGGCATAGCGGACCTTTTGCGGGAAAACGGCTGGATAGTGGTTTATTCCGGCGCCCGGCGGGAAAGGCCCGGCGATCTGCCCCAGGACTGCGATTATTTCCCCTGCGATATTTCCAGCGCCAGCCAGCGCCAGGCCGCCATCCAATACATGGCGGAACGCTATCACCGGCTGGACCTGCTGGTCAACAACGCCGGCGTGGCGCCCCTGGTGCGGCGGGATTTGCTGGACATGACGGAGGAGAGCTTTGACCGGGTGCTGGGCATCAATTTAAAGGGCACCCTGTTTCTCTCCCAGGCGGCGGCCAGGGAAATGCTGCGGGAAAAGGCCGCGGGCATAGAAGGCTGGCAGCCCCGCATTGTGAACATTGGCAGCATGAGCGCCTACACCTCCAGCCCTTCCCGCGGCGAATACTGCGTGAGCAAGGCGGGGGTGGGCATGGTGACCAAGCTGTTTGCCGACCGGCTGGCCCCGGAGGGTATTTTCGTATTTGAGGTGCGCCCCGGCATCATCGATACGGACATGACCAAGGTGGTGCACGAAAAATACGAAAACCTCATTGAGGGCGGCCTGTTGCCCATCAAACGCTTCGGAAAGCCGGAGGACGTGGCCAAAATGGTGCTGGCCTGCGCCAGCGGCCTGCTGGATTATTCCGCGGGCCAGGTGCTCAACGCCGACGGCGGCTTTTCCCTGCAAAGGCTGTAGCCGCCCTTCCCCCCGTTCCCGGTCAAGCCGCTCTTTCTCTTTTTTCGGCTGCGGCGCGGAGCATCGCGGGAAAATGTACGGCCCGGAGGAAGCGGTTCCTTTCTTTTCTAAAGCATCGGCAAAGGAGGCCCGTCCATGCGTGAAATCGTGAAGCGAACGGTGGTGGTAGGCTCCGGCTGCGCCGGGCTGAACGCGGCGGACACCCTGTCCGCGCTGGGCGAAAAGAGCCTGCTGCTAATAACGGAGGATATGAACGCGGGCACCTCCCGCAACACCGGCAGCGACAAGCAGACGTATTATAAGCTGTCCCTGGCCGGAGACGAGGGCGACAGCGTGGGCGAGCTGGCCAAGGCCCTGTGCTATCCCGACGTGAACGGCGACACCGCCCTGTGCGAGGCGGCGGCCTCCGCCCCCAGCTTCTTTAAGCTGTGCGCCCTGGGCGTTCCCTTTCCCACCAATGAATACGGGGAATACGCGGGCTACCAGACGGACCACGATACCCGCCGCCGGGCCACCTCCGCCGGCCCCTTAACCAGCCGGTACATGACGGAGGCGCTGGAAAAATCCGTTCGGGCAAGGAATATTCCCATTCTGGATCATGCCCTGGCCGCCCGCGTCGTAACGGATGAAGAGGGCGTGGCCGCCCTGGACGTTTATTTGACCGAAGAAAAAGAGCTCCTGCGCATCCGCTGCGCCAATCTGGTGCTGTGCACCGGCGGCCCGGCCCACATTTACCGGGACCGGGTGTACCCCGAAAGCCAGCACGGCATGAGCGGCCTGGCCTTTGCGGCGGGAGCCGCCGGGGCCAACCTGAATTGCTGGCAGTATGGCCTGGCCTCCACCGCCTTCCGCTGGAACGTGAGCGGCAGCTACCAGCAGGCCCTGCCCCGCTATGTGTCTGTGGACGGGCAGGGGACGGAGCGGGATTTCCTTTCCGACGCCCTGGGCGACGAAACGGCCCTGGCCTATACCTTCCTCAAGGGCTACCAATGGCCCTTTGACGCCGCCAAGGTGCCGGGCTCCAGCCAGGTGGATATTCTGGTAAAGCGGGAAAACGACGCGGGGCGGCGGGTATACCTGGATTACCGGCGCAACCCCAGGGGCTATTCGGAGGAAGCCCTTTCCCCGGAAGCCCGCGAATACCTGCGCAACTGCGGCTCCCTGCGCCCCACGCCGGTTGAACGGCTGCTTTCCATGAACGCTCCCGCCGTGGCCCTGTACGAAAACCACGGAATCGATATACGAAATGAAATGCTGGAAATCCGGGTGTGCGCCCAGCACCACAATGGCGGCGCCGCCGTGGACTGCCACTGGCAGACCCGCGTGCCGGGCCTGTATGTGTGCGGCGAAGCGGCTGGCACCTTTGGCCGCAAGCGCCCCGGCGGCACGGCGCTCAATTCCACCCAGGCGGGCTCCCTGCGCGCCGCCGGCCACATGATGAAAAACGGCCGGACCGTGAGCGAAAGCAAGCTTCCGCAGGATGAATGGCTGCTGCCCGAAAACCCGCAAACGATTGAACGCTTTCAGCGGGAAATGAGCCGCTGCGCCGCCTTTCTGCGAAAGACGGAGGACATGGAGGCCCTCCGGGACGAAGTGGAAAAAGCGCTGGAAAAGCAAAGCCCCGCCGCGCCCCAGGACCGGGATTTTGCCGCCCGGCTTCTGCTGCGGGATGTGCTCCTGACCCAAAGGGAGGTGCTTTCCGCCATGCTGTACGAAGCCGGAGAAGAAGGCGAAAGCGCGGGCGTGCTCATGACCTATGGCGGCGTTTCCCGGCGGGAGGCCGCCCGGCCTTTGCCGGAAAGGGACTTATGGTTTGAGCGGGTGTGGAAAAAATTCCGGGAGGAAAAGTGAACCCATGATGGACGAGGTGGCCCGCCTGATCCAAGCAGGCGATGAAGAAACCCTGCTTTCCTGGCTGCTCAGCGGCAAGCTGTCCGCCGTGCCCGAACGGGAAAAGGCGGAATGGCCCTTTTTCGCGGCGCGGCTGGGAAGGGCGGGCATGCTGCGCCTGTTATGCGAGCGGTGCCACGGCATGCCCCTTGACCCCGACGCCCAGGGGCGCACCCTGCTGCACGCCGCCGCTTGCACCGGAGACCGGCCTACCCTGCGTTTCCTTTTAAACACCCTGGGCATGGACCCCCTGGCCGGAGACTGCCGGGGCCAAACGCCCCTGGACCTTGCCGCCCAAAATCCGGACGCCCTGCGCGCTTTGGAGGAATTATCCGGCCTCCGGCGCGGCGAATGCTACCGAAATCCGGTGCTCCGGGGCTTCCGGCCGGACCCCTCCATCCTCCGGGTGGGAGAGGATTACTATCTCATCAACTCCTCCTTCGTAATGCTGCCCGCCCTGCCCATCAGCCATTCCCGCGATTTGGTGCATTGGGAGGAGGCAGGCCACGTGTTCACCGACGCGGACACCGCCCGCCTGACGGGCCTGCCCGGCGGCTTTGGCTATTGGGCCCCGGATATTTCGTATTTTCAGGGCCGGTTCTGGGTGGTGGCCACCCTGCGGCGCAACACGGCGCCCTTCCGCCTGCAAATGATTACCTCCGCCTCCTCCCCCGCGGGGCCATGGACGCCTCCCCGTTTCCTGGAGGTGGACGGCATCGACCCCTCCCTTTTTACAGACAGCGACGGAACGCGCTACCTCGTCGTCAACCCCGGCGTGCAAATTGCCCGGATCAGCCCGGAGGGAGAATTGCTGGAAGCGCCGGAAATGATTTGGTACGGCTGGAACAAAAGAAAGAGCGAAGGCCCCCACCTGCTGAAAAAAGACGGCTGGTATTACATCCTCCAGGCGGAGGGCGGCACCGGCAGCGGCCACATGGTATCCTGCAGCCGGTCCCGCGCGCTGAAAGGGCCTTATGCTCCCTGCCCCTTTAACCCCATTTTAGGGGCGAAAAGCGAAAACGCTTTCATTGGCCGCAGCGGACACGGCAAAGCGGTGCAATTGCCCGATGGGCGCTGGGCTCTGGTTTATCTGTGCGGCCGCAGCGTGGAAGGAAAAACGCTGATGGGCCGGGAAACCGCCATCGACCCCCTGACCTGGACGGCGGACGGCTGGCCCATGGTCAACGGCCTGAACGGCCCCTCCTGCCTGCAAAAAAGCTTTTTGCCGCCCTGGCGCGCGGAAGAAAGGGAAGCCTGGCTGTGTCCCCGGCTGGATACCGCCCGCTTTGCCCAAACGCTGCCCGGCGGGGCGATCCAATTGACCGGCGGCGGGGCGCTGAGCCAGCTTTCGTCGGCCCACCTGCTTTTGCACCGGCAAAAAGAGGAAAATATTTCCCAGCAGGTCCGGGTGGATATCAGCGGCATGGCCCCCGGCGGCAGGGCGGGCCTTGCGGGCTACTACGACGAAAACAGCCATTATCTTTTCTCCCTGCGCAAAACGGCGGAGGGAGCCCAGGTCCTTTTGACAGAGCAAATCGGGGAAGAAAGCCGGGAAACGGCGCTGGGAGAATTGCGCGGCGGCCAGGCGCTGCTGAAGCTTTCCGGCTCCGGCCTCAGCCGCGCGGCGGAGATACCCGCCCTGGAGAGGACAATTCCATTCCGCGTCGAATACTTAACAGACGAAGGCTTGAAAATGGGCAAACGCTTTACCGGCGCGCTGCTGGGCCTGGGGGCCGTGGGCGAAGGGAAGGCGCTGTTCCAGGAATACAGCGAGGAAATGCGCAATGAAGGATAACAAGCGGCCCCGCATCCTGCTGGTATCCATCGGCATGTACGGGCAGAAATATCTGGAGGAAGCCACCCAGAAGGACGTGGGCGGCGACGTGGCCGCCGTGGTGGACGTGGCGCCCGGACTGGAGGATCAATTTCCCGTGCTGCGGGAAAAGCGCATTCCGGTGTACCGCTCCCTGGAGGATTTTTACCGGGTGGACCGGGCGGACCTGGCGGTCATTTCCTCCCCCATCCATTTGCATGTGCCCATGGCGCTTTTTTGCTTAAGCCAGGGCAGCCATGTGCTGTGCGAAAAGCCCCTGTGCCTCACCGCGGAGGAAACGGCGCATTTATCCGCCGCGGCCAAGGCGGCGGGGCGGTTCCTGGCCGTGGGCTGGCAATTGAATTATGACCGGGCCGTGCTCGCCCTCAAGCGGGATATTCTTTCCGGCCGCTTTGGCGCGCCCAAGCGCATCCAATGCGTGCACGCCATGCGCCGGGGCGAAAAATACTATGCCCGCAGCAATTGGGCGGGAAAAATTTCCGTGGATGGCCGGGAGGTGCTGGACAGCCCCTTCATGAACGCCTGCGCCCACAATTTTCAATTGATGACCTTTCTGCTGGGCGGCAGCATGGAAAGCGCCGCGGAAATAGGCAGCGTGGAAGGGGAGCTGTTCCGGGGCAACCCCGCCGTGGAAAACTACGATATCGCCGCCCTGCGCTTTACCGGAAAAAACGGCGTTCCCTTCCTGTATTACACCGCCCACCCCCTGAAAACCAAAAATCTGGGGCAAACGGGCCTGGGCGAATTTGAACGCGGCACCCTCACCTGGGGCAGGGGCCAGCCCTTCCGAGTGGTAACGGACACGGGCGAAGAAATAATTTACGGCATGGACGGGGATACGCCCATCATGCAGAAGCTGTATGACGCCATTGCCTGCGCGCGCTCCGGCGGCGCGCCCCTGTGCACCCCGCAGGCGGGGCTTTCCCATCTGCTCTGCGTGCGCATGGCCCAGGCGCTGCCCATTCAGAATATCGACCCCGCCCACACGGATGCCCTGGAAGAGGGCGGCGACCGCTTTTTGTGCGTGCGCGGCCTGGAGGAAACCTTCCTGAAGGCTTCCCAAGCCTGGGCCCTGCCCAGGGAACTGGGCCTTTCCCTGTAAAAAAAGCCTCATCACCCCGTATTATTGACGGCAGACGCGCCGTTGATAAAATATTTAAAAAGGAGACCTGCGTAATGAAGAAACTGACTGCCCTCCTCCTCGCGCTGGCGATGCTCCTCGCCCTGGCCGTGCCCGCCATGGCCGAAGGCGGCAAGCCCTATGAAGGCGTGAAGCTGACCTACTGGTGCAAGCTGCATGAAAACCTGAACGCCGCCGGCATCACCAACATGGACCAGACCCGTTGGTACGAAGCGGTGAAGGAAGCCACCGGCATTGAAATCGAATTCATTCATCCCGCCGCCGGTCAGGACGGCACCGAATTCAACCTGCTCACCGCCGTGCCGGATGAAATGCCCGACATCGTGGAATACAGCTGGACCGCTTATCCCGGCGGCGCCTCCGCGGCCATCGCCGACGAAGTGATCGCGCCCTTGAACGACGCCATCGCCTCCGGCAAGACCCCCAACCTGAAGGCCATCCTGGATAGCGAAGTGGACATCGACAAGGCCGTCAAGACCGCCGACGGCGACTACTACGTGTTCCCCTTCCTCCGCGGCACCACCTATGAGGACAACAACTGCCTGTTCACCTCCGGCTTCTATATGCGGGGCGATATCCTCAAGGAGCTGGGCCTGGAAGTGCCCGAAACCTTCGAGGAATGGGAAAACGTGCTGCGCGCCGTGAAGGCCGCCCATCCCGACATGATCCCCTTCATCACCCGCACCGAGTGGATGAACCAGATCTTCGCTCCTGGCTTTGACAACTTCTGGGATTACTATGTGGAAGACGGCGTGGTCAAGAACGGCCTGGCCGAGGAAAGCCGCTTTGAATACCTGAAGGCCATGGTGCGCTGGTATGCCGACGGCCTGTTTGACCCCGATTACCTGACCCACACCAAGGCTGGCGACGGCCGCGGCATCATGGCTGCGGGCAACGCCTTTGCCACCTATGACGCCTGCGGCGGCGGCGCCTCCAACATCTTCCCCAACCTGCTCAAGGAAGGCCTCATTTCCGATGAGAGCGACATGGTCACCACCGTGCCCGTCACCTCCGTGAAGGGCCAGAACGCCAAGTTCTCCAAGATGAACGGCCTGTACGACGCCTCCGGTTCCTCCGCCGCCATTTCCAAGCGGCTGGCTGACGAAGGCGGCGAAAAGTACGAAGCCGCCCTGTACCTGCTGGATTGGATGTATTCCGAAGAAGGCCACATGGTGAACTGCTTCGGCATTGAAGGCGAAAGCTACAACATGGTGGACGGCTATCCCACCTTCACCGACGTGGTGCTTCATAACCCCGACGGGCTGAACCTGGCCGCCGCCCTGAGCCTGTATGCCCGCGGCCACCAGAACGGCCCCGTGGTGCAGGATACCCGCGTGAACGAGCAGTACTACAGCTACACCGCCCAGATCGCCGGCATGCACCTGTGGACCAAGACCGATTTCGGCAAGTACATGTATCCTGCCGGCGCGGCCATCGCCACCGATGACGCGGACGATTTCGCCACCATCACCGCCAACATTAAGACCTACAAGGAAGAAATGGAAGCCAAGTGGATTACCGGCCAGCAGGAGCTGACTGAAGAAGCCTGGAACGCCTACGTGGCCCAGCTGGAAACCTACGGCCTGAGCCGTGCCATCCAGTACAAGCAGGCTGCCTACGACGCTTTCATGGCCAACTAACGCATAACCAGTTCGCAGGGGGGGCGGCGCCGCCGCCCCTCCGCGTGTTGAAAAACTCCGAGGAGCAGCCGAAGGCTGCCGCCCCTGCCCTTGGCGTTTTATTCTGAAAAGCTGCGGAAAGACGGGCCGGAGGTCTTTCCAGAGCCTTTCTGCTCAAATGAAAAACGGGAGGCATGCTGCCGATGAATTGGATGGACACGGTGATCGGCCTGGCCGATCTATCCAGAGAAGAATTTTCCACCGCCAGGGAACAGTTGGCCCAGGGCGACAAGGCGGGCTGCGCGGAAAAAATCATTGCCCATTTCCGCACCAGGACCACCCCCCATTACCTTTTTTCCGCCCAGGACCTGCGGAAAAACACGGACCCGCACCTGATTGAGGACGCGGAAGAGGTGATGCGCCACACCCTGTACGGCTACACCTTTCCCGGCCCCATCGACTGGCACTTTAACCCCACCGGCGACGCGGCCCACGACAACGAATGGAGCTGGAGCCTGTACCGTTTTATTTTCTGGCAGCCCCTGGCCAGGGCCTATGCCCTGACCGGGGATGAGCGCTATCCCGCCGAAGCGCTGGATATGCTGCGTTCCTTCCTGGCAGCCTGGCCTATTGAGGACTTCCTGGCCGACGAGCCGGGCTACATCCAGCGGCACCAGTATCCCAGCTATCCCTGGCGCCACATTGAAACGGCCATGCGCCTCTACACCGCCTTCCTGCCCTGCCTGTGCGTTTTCCGGGAAAGCAGGGCCTTTGACGGAGAGGGCTGGGCGCTGTTTCTGCACGCGGTGAAAATCCACGCGGATTATTTGGTAACGCATTACACCAACCACGAAAAAAGCTCCAATTGGCTCACCATGGAATCCGGCGCGCTGCTGCAAACGGCCATCCTGTTTCCCGAATTGCAGGGCAGCAAGGAATGGTTCCGCCACGGCTACCAGCGGGTGATGCACGAAATGCGCTATTCCTTCGATAACGACGGCGTGCACATGGAGCGCACCAGCATTTACCACATGGTGGCCGCCATCAGCTATTTCCAGTGCGTGCGGCTGTGCGAATTAAACGGCATTCCCGTGCCGCCCTACGCCAAGGCCACCCTTTCCCGCGCCTGCGAATTCATTCTGCGGCAATTAAAGCCCGACTTTTCCACCCCCATGATCGGCGACGCCGACCGGGACGATCTTTTGGCCCGGCGCAGCGACACGTCGGTGTACGAGGGCATGAACCTGTCCATGGACCCCTATGACCTGAACGAAATGCGGGCCTGGTTCCGCCAGATGGCGCAGTGGACCGGCCGGGGCGACTTTTTGTGGGTGGCCACGGGCCGCCGGGAAGGCCACGCCCCGGTGCAGCGCAATTTCTCTATGAAGGAAGCGGGCATTCACATTATGCGCACCGGCTGGGGAGAAGAGGACAGCTACATGCACATTCACGGCGTGCAGCTGGAGCGGGGCGAAAAGAGCACCCACAGCCACAACGACACCGGCCATTTTGAACTGCAAATCGCCGGGGAGGATATTCTGCTGGACGGCGGAAGGTATATTTACAACCAGTCCATTTGGAAAAACTGGCGGCATTATTTCACCGGCGCGCTGGCCCACAACACCCTGTACTGCGACGATTGGGTCATGGGCGCCGTGCCGGGCGTGAACCGGGTGCGGGGCGTGCGGATGTTTTTGCACCGGTTTGAGGAAAACGAACAGTTCGCCGTTATCGACGTGAGCCACAACGGCTACGTGTTCACCGACGACCCGGTGTACCACCGCCGGGTGGCCCTGCGGCTGGAAAAGGACCTGTACGTGCTGGACGACCGGGTGACGGGCCTGGGCCTTGGGGACCACGATTTCCGCCTCACCTTCAATTTCGCTCCGGGCGCTTTGACGGGAGAAAACGCCCATTACCTCTATGAAACCCCCAGGGGACGGCGCTACGCCGTTTCCGCCGCCTGCGACGGGCAAATGGCCTCCTCCGTGCTGGCAGGCAGCGAGGACCCCATCGGCGGCTGGGTCAGCTACGGCTACAGCCTGCGCGTGCCCGCGCCCCAGCTCACCCTGGCCCACGCCGGCAAAGCGCCCTTCCGCTGCGTCACCGTCATTGCGCCCCAGGGCTGCCAGGCGGATATTCAGGTAACGGAAGAAACGGCCGTTATCCACTTTACCGGCGTCTACCATACCACCCTCACCCTGACGGGCGACAGTATAGAAAGGACATGAGACCATGAAGATCGGATTCTGCGCGAAACTGGACCGGATCAACGAAGTGGCCGCGGCGGGCTTTGATTATATTGAGCCGCCCGTTTCCGCCGCCGCAGCCTGGACCGAGGAAGAATTTGAAGAAAACCTGGCCCGCCTCAAGGACGCTTCCATTCCCGCTCCCGCCTTCAACGTGCTTTTCCCCAAGGATATGCAGCTCCTTTCCCCCGAAACGGACGACCACAAGATCATCCATTACCTGCGGGGCGCGTTTGCCCGCGTGCAGAAGCTGGGCGGCAAAGTGGTGGTGTTCGGCAGCGGGAAAAGCCGCATGCGGCCGGACGGCATGCCCTATGGCGAGGCCTTCCGCCGCCTGGTGGATGTGACCCGCCTCATCGGCGAAATCGCCGGGCAGTACGGCATCACCATTGTGGTAGAGCCCCTGAACCGCAGCGAAACCAACATGATTAATTCCGTGGCCGAGGGCGCCGACCTGGCCGCCATGGCCAATCATCCCCATGTGAAGCTGCTGGCGGATTATTATCACATCGCCACAGAGCACCACGCGCCGGAGGACCTGGCCCGCGTGGGCGGCATCGCCCATTGCCACATCGCCACCCAGATAGGCCGCCGGGCGCCCCAGGAAAAGGAAGAGGGCTTTAGCGTCCTGTTTTCCGCCATGAAGGAGACCCATTATGACGGCCTGGTCAGCGTGGAGGGAAAGGCCGACGATCTTTCCAAGGAAGGCCCCGTTTCCATCCGGCTGCTCAAAACCATGTGGGAGGAAGCATGAAAAGCATGGATCAGGTACGTTACGGCATTATCGGCTACGGCAAAATCGGCAGCCAGCATGTAAAAAAGATTCTGGAAGGAAAGGTGCCTTCCTTAAAGCTTACCGCCATCGCGGATACGGACCCCCAGCGCCTGGCCGCCGCCAGAGAAGCGCTGGGTGATTCCGTGCGGTATTTTTCCTCCGCCGGGGCGCTCATTTCATCCGGCGCGGCGGAAGCGGTGCACATTTGCACGCCTCATTATCTGCACCCCTCCCTGGCTATCCTCGCCCTGAACGCGGGGCTGCATACCCTGGTGGAAAAGCCCGCGGGGGTGTACACCCGCCAGGTAAAGGAAATGAACCGGGTGGCCAAGGCCCATCCCGAATTGCGCTTTGCCATGGACTTTAACCAGCGCACGGACCCGGTGTTCATTCAGGCGCGGAACATGGTAAAAGCGGGCGAACTGGGCGATATCGTTCACACCCATTGGCTCATTACCAACTGGTACCGCAGCCAAAGCTACTATGACCAGGGCGGCTGGCGGGCCACCTGGAAGGGCGAGGGCGGCGGCGTGCTGCTCAACCAAAATCCCCACAACCTGGATATGTGGCAGTGGATCGTGGGCATGCCCAGCCGCATCAGGGCCCAGGCGTATTACGGCCGCCACCGGAACATTGAGGTGGAGGACGATGTGATCGCCATGGCGGAATTTCCAAACGGCGCTATCGGCACCTATATCACCACCGTCATCGACGCGCCTGGCACCAACCGCCTGGAAATTGACGGCACCCTGGGCCGCATGGTGGTGGAAAACGGCAAAATCCACGTAGATAAGCTGGAAATGCCGGAGCCGGAATTCAACGCCACCTGGACCAAGGGCCTGGGCAAGCCCAAAATGGAAGGCCTGGATATCAAGCCGGAGGGGGAATACACCTCCCATCCCGGCATCATGGAAAATTTCTGCCAGTCCATTTTAAACGGCACGCCCCTGTATGCCGACGGCCTGGAGGGCATCAACGGCCTGGAAATTTCCAACGCCATCCATCTGTCCGATTGGACCGGCGGCGGCTGGGTGGATTTGCCGGTGGACGAAGAACTGTTCTGCAAGCTGCTTTCCGAAAAATGCGGCGGAAAGCTTCCGGAATAAACATAGGCAAGCGAGGTGCAGTAAAATGAAACGGTTGGGCGTAGGCGTCATCGGGTGCGGAGCCATTTCGGGCAATCATTTTCACGCCCTGGAAAAGCTGGACACGGCGCAATTGCGCGCGGTGTGCGACATTGACCCGGATAAGCTGCAAAAGGCGGCCCAGGAACAGGGCGTGAAGGGCTACGCGGACTGGCGGGAGCTGATAAGCCAACGGGATATCGACGCCGTGCACGTGTGCGTGCCCCATTATCTGCACGCCCAAATCAGCATCGCGGCGCTGCAGGCGGGCAAGCACGTGCTGTGCGAAAAGCCCCTGGGCGTTTCCCTGAAGGAGGCCCAGGCCATGGCCCAGGCGGCGAAGGACAGCGGAAAAAGCCTCACCGTATGCTTCCAGAACCGCTTTAACGGCGCGTCCCGGCGGATGAAGGAAATCATCGACGGGGGCGAATTGGGCCCCATCGTGGGCGGCAGCGCCTTTGTGTGCTGGAACCGGGGCGGGGCTTATTATACCGACAGCCCCTGGCGCGGAAAATGGGCCACCGAGGGCGGCTCCGTGCTCATCAACCAGGCCATTCACACCCTGGATTTGATGCGCTGGCTCTCCGGCGGCTTTGAGCTGACCGCGGCCAGCATGTCCGCCAAGCGCCTGGCCGACGTGATCGAAACCGAGGACACCTGCGATATCCTGTTTACCAACGCCCAGGGCGGCCGCTTCCTGCTGTATTGCAGCAATTGCGGCGTAAGCAACATGCCGGTGCAGCTGCACCTGATTTTTGAGCGGGGCGAAATGCACATGGACGGCCCCCGGCTCACCATTAAAAAGCCCTCCGGCACCCTGTTTGAGGATTACGCCACCGAAACCAAGGTGGGCAAGGACTATTGGGGCAGCGGCCACGGCCCCTTCATCGCGGATTTCTACAGCCGCCTGCAGGCGGGCCAGCCCCCCTTCATCACCCCCGACGACGGCATGGAAAGCACAAGGCTGATGGAGGAGGCTTACCTTTCCTCCGCCCAGGGAAGGAGGCGGCCCGAATGACCACCGTGGCCCGGAAAAAGAACCAAGCCGCCCGGCGCCATCTGCCGCTTGGAGCGCGCATCCGGCGGGATATAACAAAAAACTGGAAGCTGTACTGCATGTTCCTGCCCATTCTGGCCTATTTCCTCATTTTCAAATACGGGCCGATGGCGGGCCTGGTCATTTCCTTCCAGGATTTTAAGGCCGCCCGCGGCGTCATGGGCAGCAAATGGGTGGGCGTGAAGCACTTCATCAATTTTTTCAATGACCCCTTCCTGCCCCGGCTTTTGCGCAACACCCTCACCATCGCCCTGAGCACCCTGGTTTTCTCCTTTCCCTCCGCCATCGTGCTGGCCCTGCTCATTAACGAGCTCCGTTCCCGGAAAATGAGCCGCACCGTGCAAACCATCAGCTATATCCCCCACTTCATTTCCACGGTGGTGGTGTGCGGCATCATCCGCGATCTGGTAAGCCGCACCGGCGGCGTGACCATGCTCCTGAGCGCTATTTTCGGCATGCCGGTCACCAATATGCTGTATGAGCCCAACTATTTCGTGCCCATCTACATCATTTCCGATATCTGGAGCAACATCGGCTGGAATTCCATCGTATACCTCTCCGCCCTCACCGCCATCGACCAGGAGCTTTACGAGGCGGCCAAGGTGGACGGCGCCAACAAGTGGCACCAAATCACCCATATCACCATTCCCTGCCTGGTGCCCACCATCGTTATCATGTTCATTCTCAAGGTGGGCAAAATGTTTGACGTGGGCTACGAAAAAATCATGCTGCTCTATACGCCCCTGACCTACGAAACCGCCGATGTCATCAACACCTACGTGTACCGCCGGGGCTTTGCGGAAAACGTCAATTTCAGCTACTCCACCGCCGTGGGCTTCTTCAATTCGGCCGTGTGCTTCCTGCTGGTGTTCTTCACCAACAAGATCACCAGCCGCCTGGGCGGCAACAGCCTGTGGTGAGAGGAGGAAGAGAAAATGACGGACCTTTCCAAACAAAAAAAGCGCTTAAAAGCGTCCATTCAAATCCCGCTGGGCGAAAGAATCTTCTACCTGGCCGACGACGCGCTGATGATTTTCCTGTGCGTTCTCATCCTGGTTCCCCTCATTCACGTGGTGGCGGGCTCCTTCAGCGACGGCATGTCCTACATGACCCATTCCGGCCTGCTGCTTTGGCCCCTGAGCCCCACGCTGGACGCCTACCGGTCCGTAATCCATAACCAGAATATCTGGACCGGCTACGGCAACACCCTGTTCATCGTTATCGTGGGCACCGTGCTGGATATGCTCTGTTCCCTCGTCGCCGCCTACGTGCTCAGCCGCAAAAACTATATGCTGAAAAAGTTTTTCAACCTGATGGTGGTATTCAGCATGTACTTTTCCGGCGGCATGATTCCCTTCTTCCTGGTGGTGAAGGGCGTGGGGCTGTATAAATCCATCTGGTCCCTCATCATCCCGTCGCTTATCAACGTGTTTAACCTGGTCATCGTGCGCACCGCCATGACCGGGGTGCCCGACAGCCTGGAGGAAAGCGCCCAGCTGGACGGCGCGGGGCACTTTACCATCCTCTTCCGCATCATCACGCCCCTGATTCTGCCCTCGGTGGCCGTGGTGGCGCTGTACTACGCCGTGGCCCACTGGAACAGCTGGTTCAACGCCATGCTGTTCATCAAGGACCGCAAGTATTATCCCCTCCAGCTGGTGCTGCGGGAAATATTGATCCTGTCGGATACCGACGAGGATTTCACCATGAGCGAAACCATCCAATTCGCCACCATCGTGGTGGCCACCATCCCCATCCTGTGCGTGTACCCCTTCATCCAGCGTTACTTCGTCAAGGGGATCATGGTGGGCGCTGTAAAAGGATAACAGGAGGAAGAAAGCATGCGAGTACCTTATGAAGTCATGCGGAAGGAATTTATCCGCGTGCTGAATAAATACGGCATTTCCGGCGAACGGGCGGAGCTGTCTGCCACCCTGTTTGCCGACGCCAGCCGGGACGGCATTTATACCCATGGCCTGAACCGGTTTCCCAAATTCATCAAGTCCATTGAAAACGGCTCGGTGGATGTGAACGCCCAGGCCGAAATGGTGGAAAGCCTGGGCATGCTGGAGCGGTGGGACGGCCGCCGGGGCTGCGGCAACCTGAACGCTTACCGCTGCATGCAGCGGGCCATTGAATTGGCCCACCGGCAAACCATCGGCGTGGTGGCGCTGAAAAACACCAATCATTGGATGCGCCCCGGCAACTACGGCCTGATGGCCATCCGGGAAAACTGCATCGGCATTCTGTGGACCAACACAGTGCCCAACATGCCCCCCTGGGGCGGCCGGGAAGCAAGGCTTGGCAACAACCCGGTGGTGTTCGCCGTGCCCAACGGGGAGGACGCGCCGGTGCTGCTGGATGTGGCGGTGTCCATGTTTTCCTACGGCAAGCTGGAAAGCTATGCCCGGCAGAATAAGC
>CAMOHY010000009.1 GCA_946615495.1 uncultured Clostridia bacterium | reverse complement strand
ACAGCGATTCCAGGTTGCTGCCGCACATATAGACCATCACCGCCGTGCTTTCTGCCCAGGCAGCTGAAGCCCACAGCAGCAAAGAAAGGACGAGCGCACCGAAAAAGAGCCGCCGCATGAATGCACCTCCGTGTATAGCAGAGTTACAAAACCAAAAACGGCCAGGAAAAGCACAGTCCATTTTGCTTTTCCTGGCCGCGAAGCGTTTATTCGGCTACGGCGTTCATATAGCCGGAGGCAGGAACCACCGCGATCACTTCATCCGTTTCCGCGTTTACGATGGTGAAATTCAGCGTAATGGTCTGCAGGGCGTTCAGGTCGTCGATAGCCAAGCCGGGGATTACCAGGGTGTCGGAGCCGGCCAAGGTGGAAGGAATGCCGTCGAAATCGCCGTTTCCTTCGATCCAGGTATCCGTTTCCACAGGGATGCCGTTGACGGTCACATTGTCGATATGAACGAACACTTCTTCCGCATTGGGGTTGGAAGCGGTAAAGAGGATATACACGTCGCCGTTGTTCAGGGAGACCCGGTTGGCGATGACCACGTGATCGTCATCATAGGTCAGCACGAAAACGGGATACGCGCTGGCCGCGGGAACAACCGGCACCAATTCGTTGGTATGCGTCAGGCGCTGATAATCCGTCAGCACAAAGGCGGCGAACAATTCGCTTTGATCGATGGAATCCAGCACCATTTGCAGCGTCCAATCGCCGTGGTTATCCAGGGCGTAGCTGACCTCCGTGGCCACGTTCCAATCGAAAATGCCCGTCAGCACGCCGTTTTCATCGCGGGTTTCCGTATAGCCGGGCACAGTGAACACGATGGATTCATAGGCGTCGGGATCAATATCGTAACGGGAAGAATAGTACTGCTCGTTTTCGTCCCAAACCAGGATATTCACGATCTCCAATTGCTGGGTTTCAGCATTCAAATCGCAAACGAGCTGCACATCAACAGTTACATCGCCGGAAACCAAAGCGGCATTCAGGAGATAATGGCCTTCCGCGTCCCGCTGCCAGCAAAGAGGCAGGGGATTGAGAATTTCACCGCCTGCGGACACGGCGTAAAGGGCGCTGTGCACATAATCGCCGCTGAGCTGATTCTCTTCCAATTCGGTCACGCCGTCGGGATTCACGATGACGTAATAGAACCCGCCGTTTCCATCCTCGCACCGGCGCACCACCACCAGCTTGCTTTCCGCCAGCACAGCTGCCTGCTCCGGCGTGAGCCGCAGGGTAAACACGGTACGGGTGTCTCTGGTCGCTTCTTTATTGGTCAGGTTGGTCCAGTCGTAGCCGCCGCTGGTTTGCAGCTCGTTGAAATGGTCGATAAACCGGGTGTAGGCGTCGGAGTAATCCAGCTTTTTATGCAGTTCGCTTAACCGCTTATATCCCTTGGGATTGTAATAGGGAAAATAGACGGACAGGCCTGAGCTGACGCCCTTGTTGTGGACTTCGTCGGTGACGATCTGGCGGATGGTGTCCAGCAGCTCCTTGGCTTCCTGAGGCGCGATTTTTTCATAGAGCTGGGTCATCTGTTCCAGATCGATCAGGTCCATTTTTTCATCGGAAAACGTTTCCAGCTTTTGCCGCACCTCGGCATAGCTCACATAGCTTTCTCCGTTCAGCTTGCTGTCCAGCGCCGTAAAAAACGCGTCGCACTTTTTCACCAGGTCCGAAATTTTTTCTAAATCAATGCACGCCAGGGTTACTTTTGCGGGATAGTCCTTCCGGAATTGTTCCAGATAGGTGCTCACGATGCGGTTTCCGGATTTGGCGCCGTCCTGATCCTTTTCAAGCCCCTTGAGGAAAATGTAGTTCCAGCCTCCGTTGGGCTCGGATTCTTCGGAGGCGATCAGGTATTTCGCGTAGGGCGCCATCACCTTGGCAATTTCCGCGGACCCCTCCAGGCAGGCGTCAAAGCCGAACCAGGCCAATTTTTCCAGGGCGGCGGGCGTCTTTTTCAGGGCTTCCTCCACCGTGAGCACAGAGCTCATGTGGCCGTTGGACAGGGCGTCGTCCACCAGCCCGCCCACGGGGCCGCCGCCATGATCCCAAACGATGAGGGAATAATTCTTCGCGGGATATTTTTCATAGCAAAAGTTCACAAAAAGGCTCAGCGTGTCCGCGCTGCCCATGTTCAGAATGCCGTTGGACATCCGCTTCACCAGCGAATTGTCCACCACTTCGTAAATCGCCGTATCCTGCACGTCCACGGCGTTGTTGAACCATTTCTGCGCGCCGCCCGCCATGATGATGACGCTGATTTGGTCCTGATCGTATTCTGAAGCAACGATTTCCTTCAAATCCCGCGTAGCGCCGCCGCCATTGCCGCCGTTGCCGCCCCCTTCCAGGTTGGAGCCGCACAGATACAGCATCACGGTCTGGTTCCGCACGCCTTTTTTCGTTCCTGTGAAAGGATAAATGGTCCCATTGGGGTCATATTCCCGCAGGGGCAATTCGTCGCTGTTTTCGACGGTGCCGATCGTGAGAAAAGAAGTGGATATGTTCCCGATGGCGAACGCGGGAAGCGCCGCGCTCAAAAGAAGAATTGCTGTCAGCGCAAACGCCAGAAATTTCTTCATCATTTTTTCCTCCCTGTTAAAAAATCCGCAGGCCATGCAGCCCTGGCCTGCGAAAACGGTCCTGTCCCCTTTTATTTGGCGGAAAAGCTTACGGACGCGAGCATATTCATGGCGGTCTGCACATCGTCATTGGTAGCGATATTGTACATATACGCCTGCACGCAGTGGCCGTTCACATAAGTGAAGGCGACGAGCATATTGTTGCTGCCGATCAGGTTGGCAATGAACCACACCTGGTCGCCCACCTTGCCGTATTCAAAGTCCACATCGTTCACCTTTGCCAGATACGCCGCCACAGTGGCCGCGTCCGAATCGCTCAGGTTGTTGGCGCTGCCGATCATTTCTCCCAGCGAGTTGGTGCCTTCATAGACATAGAAGAAAACATCCAGGCAGCTGCCGGTAACGGTGAACAGATTCAAGTGCATTTCATCATTAATGAATTTCTCTATGATGGCGGCAGGATCGGGATACACGCTGTTGTAGAGAGCGATATCGTGGAAGTAGCTCTGGGTGAGCGCATATACGCCGCTGGGTACAGAGCAGGTGAGCACCACGCCGTAATTCGTGGTGACAACCAAATTGCCGTCAATATCTTCCACCTTATCCGTGGAGGAAGCGGCTTTGGAAATCAGCTTATCGGAAGCGCCAGTGGTATCGATCACAGCGCCTTCAGAGGTAACGCCTTCCAAATTCAAGCCTTCAGCGAACGCGCCGAAAGGAACGCCCAACAGGGAGATAACGAGAACCAGCGCAAGCAGCTTTTTCACAGAAGATCATCCTTTCCTTACAGTATCCATTTTGCGTGTGAATCAACCCTCCGGCTGCACCGGGATTGAATCATTGCACATAGGAATAATATACCACCCGGTCTATTAATTGTCAACTTCTCCATCCCTGTGCAACTTTTCATTCCGCAGGCAAGCCGCATGCTCACCTCGTTTGGAAGAACATGCGGCGGTTCCGGAGGAGGAGGGATTCAGCCTTTGGCGCGGTTGCCCACGGGCTGGGCCCTGAGCTGGGGCTTCGCCAGCCTGGGCCTATATTTTGCGTACAGCCACAGGCCGCCCACCACGCCGCAGCCGATGCACAAAGCCAAATCCTCTCCGGTAATCAGCCCTCCGATACCAACGAACACCAGGAGCCAGGGCAGCCATTTGATAGGAATAACCATCATCTTACCTCCTTGTTTTTTTGCTGTTTTTGCAGCTTTTCTTTTTTCAGGTGCAGTATATCACAGGGGTTTTGGGCGTTTTGCATTTCGATTCCGGCCTGGTCAGCCGTGCATCCAAATGGACAAAATGTCCTTGGTATCCCGCATGAGCCCGTTTCCGCGGAACAGGGACCGGATATTGCCCGCCAGCTCGCCAAGCTTCAGGCTCGTTCCCTGTTCGGAAAAGATGGCGCACACGGTTAAGGCGAACCGGTAGGTGAACAAAACGTTCGTCAAGGCGCTCAGGCCGATGCCGATCACGGTGCCCGCGCCGGGAATGAGCTCAAAGGCCCTGGACGCCGTTTTGCAGCCCGCGTAGTAGCCCGCCATGCCCAGCAGCGCCGATTTGCAAATTTGCACGGCGGTGGTCTTGTCCATGGCAACGTGCTCCCGATAAGCGATATTGCACAGATAGGTGCCCCAAATGCCCGCGATGGTGCCAATATCCGCAACGGAGGAAAAGGCGCCGATGGGGCCGCAGGCAGCGGCGGCGGTCAGGGCGGTTTTGGTGGCGCTGCTGTAGGCGTTGGGAATGGTGCTCATAAAATCAGCTCCTTCTTTGAACTTCGCAGCCAGGGCGGACGGTGGGCTTTCGGTTTCCTCCCGCTCCCTTTTGACAAAGCAAGCATACACCCCGCGCGGAAAGAAAATTGCAAATCGGTTCCGCTGTGATTTGGGGTTCAAAAAAAGACATTTTGCACGTTAACCATGCAAAATGCCTCAGACTTTTTATAATCTTCCGGATAAAAGAAGATTTTTATTTTTCATTCGCTTTAAAACATTTCAGGGAAGGTACTCCAAGTACCATTCCGCCGTTAGCGCAAGCCCTCTGGGGTCGCAGCCGACGGACGCCGAGCCGTCCGGGGTCCAGGTGAGCAAAAGGGGGCTTCCTCCAAAGGAAAAGCTTGCCGTCCAGCCCGCTTCATCGCTGCCCTCCAGCGCCGCTTCCTCCCCGCCGGCGGCCTCAAGCTTCCGGCAATAGGCCATGAACGCTTCCAGGGAAACGCCCTTTATCCGCCGGGTCCAATAAGCGGGCAGGCCGTTTTCATCCAAAGCCTGAATTTCCAAAGCCGCGCTTTCCCAGCCCGGCCAGCCCTCCGGCTGGGGCGCCGCCGCGGGCAGAGCGTCAATTACGTTCAAATCGGCCTGAATCGCCTCAGCGTCCTTTTCCTGATACGCGGCCTCCATGCGCTTGCTGTACAAGCTGAATTCCTTGGCGAGCCGGGCGAAGTTTCCATTTTCCAGGGAGATCATGTCCTGATTGCTGATGGTTTTTTCGGCAATCTCCGCCTGGCTTTTAATCCAGCCCTCGCTGCCGGCCCCAATGATGGGCCAGCGGCCGGCCAGCGCCTGCCAGAATTCCTGGACGGCGCTTTCCTGCGCCAGAGGCGACAGCAGATAGTTGACGGCGAAGCGGTCATGGGCGGCGCTGCAATCCATCAGGCCCCGGCTGGCGGCCAGCCGCTGGGCCATAACGCGGGTGAGGCTGGTCTGATATACCGAACGGTACAGGTCCGCTTCAAACATCCGGGCGTCGGTCAAAAAGTCCGAAAGGCTGTCGCGCACGGAATCAAATTCCGCCTCCAGGCCGTCTATTTCCACGCCCCGGCGCATCAATTCCAGAATCGCCTGATCCGTCAGCTGCATTTGGGGAACGGTAAAGCCCTGCAGGGCCTGAACGGTGCGGCTGCATGCCAGCCGGGCGCGAAGCAGGGACGGATAATCGTTTTCCTCCAAAAACGCCTTGAGCGCGGAATACAGGTCCTCTTGCAGCGTATACAGCTGCTCCCGGCTGTCCAGCAGGGAGGAAAAATCGGCCAGCAGTTCCTCCAGCGGCGCATTTTCCGCGCCCGCCAGGCAGCCGGCCAGAGGCAGGAGCAAAAGCGCGGCAAGCAGCAGGCTGATGATTTTCTTCATTCTATACCACCCTTTCTTTTACGCGCGCCGGTACGCGCCGGTCAGGCCGCCGCAGGCGGCAGCTCAACAAAGGAAAAATTCATGTTCGATATTGCCTCCTGCCTGCGCTGGTAAGCAAGCTCCAGCGCGTCAATGAGAACGCTCATGGTCTTTTCGCTCTGGCTGGCCTGGGCGATGGAGCTCAGGCTCCAGGCCAGCAGCTGGTCCGTGCTCATATTCGCCTTGATGGATACCCAGGTTTGGTTCTGATTGTCCGAATTCATATGGGGCATGCACACGATCTGGCACAAAAGCTGGGCAATGTCCCGCTCCGCCTCCAGCACGGGGCGCAGGGCCTTCGCGTAATCCTCCGGAGAAGTTTCCGTCCCGCCCCTGCGCACCAGCTCATACCCCTGAATATAGGCCTGGTATTCCTCCGCCTGGGCCGCGGGCAGGCTGAGCAACTGGGCGCAGTGGTCAAAATCAAAGGGAGCCTGGGACCAGGGGATCACCCGGCTGGCGTCGCTTTGCATATCGGCCAGGGCGACCAAAACGGTGCGCAGGGCCTTTGCGCCGTTTTTCTTCACCTGGTCGGCGCACGGCGCGGCCTCCAATTGGCCGCTGAGCAAATTCTCCATGGCTTCTATCTGCAAATTGCAGCTGTTGAATTTTCTCCACGCGTCGTTCAGCACCGATTCGCTCATAACTTCATCGTAGGGTTTGCGCCTGCCGAACATTTCATACCCTGCCACGGAGGAAACGAGCAAAAACACCGCGACGGCGGCGGCGGCCGTTCCCACGCGAAGGCGGGCCGAACGCACGGCGCGGCGGTTGGCCGCGTCCCGCCGGATCAGATCATCCTGAATGATCTGATGCAGGATATGGTAGCCTCCCGCCTCGTCCCGCACCAGCAGCCCCAGCTGCCGCCAAAGAAGCTGCTGCACGATCATGCCGTACCAGCTGTCGCCGCTCATGTCCGCCCCGCCGGTGATTTCGTCCCCATGGCCGATCCATTCTGGAAAGGCCCTGTTCAGCCTGCGGCCGCTCAGCGCCTTCCGGCAGCGGAGCACAGGCTCCATCAGCATTTGGTCGTCCAGGGCGCCGCCCTGCTTTTTCATTTTCCGGGCAATGGCGGGCAGCACCAGATAAATGGCCGCCTCGGCCCGGAAGCGGGCGTTTTCGCTTTCCTGGCCCGCCTTTTCGCACAGGGCGTTCAAGTAATTGGTCAATAGCTCCTGCTCCGTTTCGCACAGCACCTGGCTGTTTTGGGCCTGGGCCGTTTGAATGAACAGGGAAAGCATCATGGGCGTTTGCAAAAGCCGCTGCATTTCCTTTTTTTCCGGCGTCAGCAGCCCGTGGCGCAGCAGCGCTTCGCCCACATCCTCCTGAGTAAGCGGGGCCATGCGGGCCTGGCGGGCAGCCAGCCCCTGAGGAACCGTGCGGCTGGCCATCAGTATTTTTACGCCCGGCAGCGCCGCCAGCTCCAAAATTTCCTGCATCAGCTCTCCAGGCTCTCCCGGCGCTTCATTCCATCCATCCAGCAGCAAAAGCATAGGCCCTTCCCCCGCCTTCGGCTCCCGAAGCAGCGCCGTAAGGGCGCGGCGGGCGTCCTCTAAGGTCCGGGTGGCGGCGTCGAAGCGAAGCTCCTGCAGGATATGGTCCTGGATATAGTGCCTCTCCCCATTCTTCCAGCCGGACAAGGGAAGATACATCATCACGCAGCCAGCGGGCGAATAAGCGCCCGGCGCGGTAAGCACGGCGCGCAGCAGGGCGGTGGATTTTCCCATGCCGCCCGGCCCGGTGAGCAGCGCCAGGGAATCCTGGATACTTGGCAGCGCCTGAATGAATTCCTTCATGGGCAGGGTTTCGCCGCCGTTTTCCCACTGCGCCCGGAGGGGATACAATTCCGCCTCCCTTTCCACGTAGGCCAGAGACGGGTTTTGCCGCACCAGCCGCTGCACGCTTCTGCGCCCCGCTTCCCACAGGGCCCAGTGGGTAATGCCGATGCCGTCGATGCGGTCCAGCAGTTCGCCAAAGTCCTTCCGCATCTGCTCCACGGTTTGATAGCGCTTTTTGGGCAGCGTTTGCAGCCCCTGGCGCAGAATTTTCCTCGTCCAGCTGACCACCGTATCCGGCAGGCCCTCCATGCAGCGGCAATGGGATATATCCGGCGGCTGGCTCCGGATCATTTGGAAGGGCGTCAGCGCTCTGCCATAGATCAAGCGGAAAAACACGGCGGCGACGGAATAAAGGTCCGACGGATACCCGATCTCCTCCGTTTTCCCGTTCCGGATTTCCGGGGCGGTGTAGCCCTGCTTCACGCTGGGAACAAAGCCCGCGCCCCGCTCCGACGCCTTGGCGGCGGCGCAGCTGTTGAAATCGATGAGCATCGCCCTTTCCCGGCTGCCGGAGCCCACCAGCAGGATATTGTCCGGCGCGATATCCAAATGAACCAGCCCGTTGCTATGGAAGGCGTCCAGGGCGTCCAAGATATTGAGCATGCGCACGGCCACGGGCCTAAGCTGCGCCGCTTCCCCGGCGGCCTGGCTTTCCAGGCTGACGCCGCCGCTTAAACCCATCACGGTGTACAGCGTATTGTTCAGCCTATAGGTGTTCAGGTTGGAGCCAATCTGGTCGGGGTAGGCCTCCATCAGCGTCAGGTGGGCATGGTTTCCCGCCTCAAAGCTGCTTTTGTGCACCTCCCACAGCCCTTTGCCCTCCGGCCCGCATACCACGGCGTTTTCCCCATCCCGGTAAATGGCGTCCCGCGGATGCAGGGGAAACAATTCCTTAATCAATACATAATGGCTCAAATCGCCGTGAAAGGTGTCGGCATACCGGCCGCGGTAAACAATCGCGTTGGACCCCCGGCCCACTTCCTCCTCCACCACGCACCGCATGCCCGGAAAATCCAGCACGGCGCCTGGCGGCAGCGCTTTTCGGCCGTCCATTCTTTCTTCCCTCCCCCGCTCAAACATTGCGTGGCTTCTTACAGAAAGCAGGATACCACAGCCACCGCGGGAAAATTGCAAATTGAATCCGGTTAAAGCTCACGTTTCCTCCCCATCCCCGGACCCGGACGGAAAAATTTCCGAAAGGAAGCGCTGCACGGTGTCGTCAATGAAGATGCTTTCATCCGTACACATGCAGTAAAGCACCATCCAGTCAAAGGACGTTCTGGAATCCAGCGGGGCGAAGCCGCAGTCGGACAGCATGCTGTTCATGCGCGCGTACATGTCCTGGAACACGTCCTCCGGCGTATCGTCGGAATAATCGCCATACTCGCTTTCCCCGCCGTCGCAGGCCAGGAAAAGCAGAATGAGCACCTTGCGCGTTACGTCCGTTTCCCGGTGAATCATGCGGGAAAGCACCACCTCATCCGGCCAGTTCTGGCGGATATCCCGCTGGATGGCCGACTGCATGGAGGCGTCCGCTTCCTTGGCCTTCTTTCCGGCGGCGTGGGCGCGGGGGATGCAGTTATTGTACATATAAGTGGCCACGATTTCCTTGATGGGCATTTCCCGCGCCTCAGCCAAAAAATCGTTCAGATCAGGCAGGCCCAGCAGGGATAGAAAATCCATAAACAGGCTGTAGGCCGTGTTGTGCAGCTTGCCCAATTCATCGCGGGCGCCCTCCAGGAAAGCCGCCAATTCGTCCTCCGTTTTCAGGTTCATCACCCGGTTTTTCACCATGGCCGTCATGGCGTCCGTTCTTTCCTCCCGGCCCTGGGCCGCCCCCGCCCTGCCAAGCAGCCGCTGGCACAAATCGTTTGCCTGGGGAAAGGAAAGCCGGTTGTTCAGCCCATACACCCAAATGATATCCTCCGGATCGCGCCAATGGAACCGCTCCCCGCTCAGGCGCACCAGCATATGGTCCGCATCCTCCACCAGCAGGTGCAGGGCAAAGGCCAATTGAACGGCCGCCCGCTTTCCAATGGCCTGCGCGTCGTCCTTCATCCAGGTGCGCACCTTGCGCTCCACCGAATCCCGCTTGGCCTCCGGGTCGCTTTGCAACAGCAGCTCCGTAACCCTCTTTTTCAGCGCTCCTTCATCCTTTGCGCCGATACCGCAGTACAGGGCCAGGGTTTCCTTGATGGTGCGCATATACGCGTTTTCCTTCAGCTGCCTGACAGCCTCCGACAAAGTCAATGTTTTGGAAGAAATCGTGGAAAGCATAAATTCCGTCATGCCAACGCCGTTTGGCTCCATCTTTTTTACCTCCCGTGCCGTATCGCGCAGTAATATACAGCAATATCATGATTATTGACAATGGAAAAGCCAAGAAAATTATACTATAATTTTCTTGGCAGGTAAAGACGTCAGAAATAAATCTGAAGCGGGATGGCTTGAAACGCTATCCCGCTTCTTATTTTAGTATCTCGTTTTTCTTCCTGTCTTTCATCCTTCATGGGGGCTTTGGTTACTGCGCCTTGGACAGCGTCTGACGCAGCTGGTAGCGGTCCATGTTTTCCTGGGTGTGGCCGATAAGCAGCTGAGGGTTTTCCATGCGCAGGCCGCGGAGCAGCTTTTCAAAGGCTTCCTTGTCCTTTGCTTTTCCGTAGAAGGCGATGCGCTCGGTGCCGTCGGTCATGAGCATCTTGCACCAGTGATTGCGCACGACGGGGATGAAGAAGTAACGGATCGTCTGCGTGAAGGGGAACATCCAGGCGATTTGCTGGGTTTCGTAGATGGCGCCGTAGCCGGTGCAGAAGTAATCGTGGCTCCAGGCGAAGGTGAGGCCGTCCAGCTGCTGGGTTTTGCCGTTTGCCAGGCTTTCCATCGCTTCTTTTAGCTTGCCGCTGTTTTTCAGCATTTTCAGGGACTTATAGCGCATCAGCTTCATGCCGCAGGTTTTTGCGCCTTCCATCATCAGGTAAAGCATGGCGGCGAGGCCCGCGATGCCGCCGATGCCGGTGGAGCAGAGGATGAAGCCCAGCACCATGACGGCGGCGGAGAGGAGGAGACGGGTGCGCTGGCGCTTCTTGTAGGCGGCCATCAGGTTTCCGTACACTTTGTTTTCCATGGAAGCGGCGGTGTTCTTCATTTTACTTATCCTCCTTTTCGGTTTCGGCAAGGGTATCCAGGCTGTAGGCGGCGCGCACATCGGAGGTGCGGTCGGTGATGGAAGAAAGGCTGACCAGGATGCTTTCGTAGGTTTGCAGCTTCTGCTGCACCTGCGCCTTTTCGGCGGCGAAGTTTTCGCGGGTGGACTGGAGGGCCGCTTTCAAATCGTCGGTGGAGCTCAGGGTGGTTTGGGTAATTTCGGCCTTGATGGCGCTGAAGGTGCCCGTGATGTGGTCCCGGAGCATTTCCTCAAAGCGGCTTTCCTCCAGGATGGTTTCAAACTGCTTGCAGGCGGCGTCCTCAATGTCCTTGCGGAATTTATCCGCCGTGGTTTTCCAGAACACCCGGTCCACCACGGCCCGGCCGCTGACCAGGCCGGTAAAGCAGCCCAGCAGGGTGCCAGCCACCAGCACCGGCCAGGTGACGGCGCCTACCGTGGCCATGACGGCGCTGATTGCCGCAATGCTGCCCACGGTGAGGCCCGTGCCGGCGATGCCGCCCACCAGCGCGCCCTTGACGCCCGCGGTCTTGTAGCCGAAGTATACGTTGCCGGCGCCCAGGGTAAAGTAGTTGGCCAGCACAGCGCCCACATTCTGGGCCAGAATGGTCTTATCCTTTTTGGTGGCCAGCGTCATGCCGATTTCGTCCATGTGGGCGGATACTTCCTCAATGTAGGCTTCCAGGCCCTTGCATTCCTTGCCGATGGCCTCGTTGACGGTGTTCTGCATCTTTTCGCTGTACACCTGCAATTCGTGGGACAGCATGGGGGCCATTTCGGTTTTCCACACCTCTTCGGTGAAGGCCTGGCTCTCTTTGCGTTTTAAATCCTTGCGTTCCACGTTCAAGCCTGCGGCAATATCGTGAATTTTGCCCTTGATTTCCTCCACGAAGGCGGCCCACTGTTCCGTGGCGTTCTTCAGGATGGTTTGGGACGCGGCGTCCAGCCGGTCAAATTCCTGCTTGGTGCGCTTCTGAATGGCGGCGATTTCCTTTTCGGCGGAGGCGCAGCTTGTTTTGAATTCGTCCTCGTCCATGGTCAGGGGCACCATGCGGGTTTGAATCACGTTGAAAATGTTGTTAGCGGCTTTCAGGATCGCGCCGGTCTGCTTTTCCAGCATCACGCGGCCCCGTTCGCGGGTGAGCAGATCGTCGATGCCCCGTTCAAAGGCGGGGTAGCCGCTCTTTTCCAGCAGTTCCATGTCGTGGTTTTTCCGCGCCTGCAGGGCCATCACGGAGTCCACACCGTAGATCTGCACTTCGCCCAGCTTCCTCTGGAAAGCTTCCAGCTCCTCAGGCTTGTCGGAGAAAACGTCCCTGGCCTTGACCATGACCTTTTCCTCAAGCCCCTTGCGGATGGACTGGATGATGCGCTTTTGCTGCTCCGGGGTGTATTCGCCCATGCGGGTGATGACGAAGATGACCCGGCCCACGTTGGAGGTGAGCAGCTTTTCGCTCAGGAACTCGCTTTCAGAGGCGGAAAAGTTCACGTTGGCGCTCAGGGTGAAGATGGCCACGTCCATTTTGTCAATCACGTCCATGGTGGCCTTGGTCATTTCCTCGGTGTCGTTCAGGCCGGGGGTGTCGTAGATATCCACGTTGTTGGAGCAGTACACGGTGGGATACCACACGGTGATTTCCCGCACGTTCTCGTTTTTTTCGCCCTCCTGGGTGGCGTAATCGGATAATTCGCTGATATCGATATCCTTGGTGGCGCCGTCGAAGTACTCTACCTTCACCTTGGGCTGGGGGTCGTAGGTGATGCGGTTGACGGAGGCGGTGGTGGGCACGATGTCGGAGGGAAGCACAGGGGTACGCAGCAGGGCGTTAATCAGGGTGCTCTTGCCCCGGCGGAACTCGCCCAGCACGGCCAGGTTGAAGCGGTCATTCTTGATGTGCTCGTTCAGCTCGTGCAGGGAAACCTGCGTGTTTTCCATTTCCAGCTGCTTGGAGTAAACTTCGAGCTTCGCCAGGTCCTGAGCCAGTTCGGTGATCGTCCGCTTGTAGTTGCTGATATCCATGATGTTGTCCTCCTTTTATTTATCCTTTGTGTTTGTTTTTTCTCTTTAGCGGGAGGTTCTTTTCCTTTCCCCTCCTGCGCGCTTATCTTACCACGGCCCCGCTCCCCCGTTTGCAACTCGATTCCGGACCCTCCGCGCCGTGTATTCCGTATGTATATTTTTGCGTAAATTCTGTATTTATATCTAAAAGTTATTGACATTTTCAGTAAATAGGCGTATAATCCGTGCATATTCATCCAGAAGGAGGAAGAGGACGGAAAGCGGAGGCTATCCGGCCAAAGGAAACTGCGGGCATGAAGAACGTATTTATTGACGGCAGCGCGGGCACCACGGGCCTGCGCATCGCTCAGCGGCTGAAGGAGCGGGGAGATATTCATTTGCTCACCCTGCCGGAGGACAGGCGGAAGGACCCTTCCGCCCGGAAGGAAGCGCTGAACGCGGCGGACATCGCCTTTTTGTGCCTGCCGGACGCGGCGGCGCGGGAGGCGGTGGGCCTGGTGGAAAACAGCCGCACCGCCATCATCGACACCTCCACCGCCCACCGGGTGCAGCCGGGCTGGGTGTACGGCTTTCCGGAAATAGGCTCCCTGCGGGAAAAAATCCGCCGCTCCCGCCGCATCGCCAACCCCGGCTGCCATGCCAGCGGCTTCATCGCGCTGGTGCGCCCTTTGGTTGAAACCGGGCTTTTGTCCAAGGCCGCCGCGCTTTCCTGCTTTTCGCTTACCGGCTATTCCGGCGGCGGGAAAAAAATGATTGCGGAATACGAAGCAAAGGACTTAAGCCCCCTGCTTTCCGCTCCCCGCATGTACGGCCTTTCCCAGCAGCACAAGCACCTGCCGGAAATGCAGGCCCTGTGCGGCCTGGACGCCGCCCCCATTTTCTGCCCTATCGTGGCGCCCTATTACGCGGGCATGGAGGTGGTGGTGGCGCTGCACAAGGGCGGCAGCGCAGCCACCCAGAACGAGATCAGGCAGGCCTATGCTTCCTATTATACGAACGGCCTGGTGCGCTATGTGGAAAACGCCGGGGAGGACGGCTTCCTTTCCGCCTGCTCCATGGCCGGGCGGGATGATATGGAAATTTCCGTATCCGGCAATGAGGACAGAATGCTTTTGACCGCCCGGTTTGACAACCTGGGCAAGGGCGCTTCCGGCGCGGCCATTCAGAATATGAACCTGCTGCTGGGCGTGGACGAAAAAACCGGTTTAGAGACAGGAGAAGAAAAATGAACATTCACATGATTTCCGGCGGCGTATGCGCCGCCCAGGGCTTCCAGGCAAGCGGCGTGCACTGCGGCATCCGCAAGAGCAGAACGAAAAAGGATTTATCCCTCATTTACAGCGCCGTGCCCGCCGCCTGCGCCGCGGTGTACACCACCAATCTGGTGAAGGGCGCGCCGCTCACCGTGACCAAGAACCACCTGAAAAACGGCGTGGCCCAGGCGGTGATTTGCAACAGCGGCAACGCCAACACCTGCAACGCCAACGGCATCCAGATCGCCGAGGAAATGAGCGCGCTGGCCGCCCAGGCCCTGGGCATTCAGGCCGGCGACGTGGTGGTGGCCTCCACCGGCGTAATCGGCGAACCGCTGAACATTGCGCCCATTGCCGCGGGCATTCCCGAACTGGTGAAGGCTCTTTCTCCCCAGGGCGGGGCCGACGCCGCCGAGGGCATTATGACCACGGACACCGTGAAAAAAGAGGCGGCGGTGGAATTTACCCTGAACGGCAAAACGTGCCGCATCGGCGGCATGGCCAAGGGCAGCGGCATGATTCACCCCAACATGGCGACCATGCTGGTGTTCATCACCAGCGATGTGAGCATTTCCCCCGCTCTGCTGCAAAAGGCCCTCAGCGGCGATATCCAGAACACCTTCAACATGGTCAGCGTGGACGGCGACACCTCCACCAACGATATGGTGACGGTGCTGGCTAACGGCCTGGCCGGCAATGACCCCATTACGGAGGAGGGCGAAAGTTACGCCCTGTTTATGCAGGCGCTGAACACCGTCACCGTGCACCTGTGCCGCATGATCGCCGGGGACGGCGAAGGGGCCACCAAGCTGCTGGAATGCCGGGTATCCGGCGCGCCGGATGAAAAGACCGCCAAAACCGTGGCCAAATCCGTCATTTGCTCCAGCCTGCTCAAGGCCGCCATGTTCGGCGCCGACGCCAACTGGGGCCGGGTGCTGTGCGCCATCGGCTACAGCGGCGCGCAGGTGGACGTGGATAAGGTCGACGTGGCCTTCCGCAGCGCCGCGGGCTATATCGACGTATGCAAGAATGGCGCCGGGGTGCCCTTTTCCGAGGAGGAGGCCAAAAAAATCCTGCTGGAAAAGGAAATTGAAATTTTGGTTTCCCTGAATTCGGGCTTTCTGGCCGCCACGGCCTGGGGCTGCGATTTAACCTATGACTATGTGAAAATCAACGGGGATTACCGTACTTAAGCGCAAGGCTTCAGCATTGCCGGAGGATTTATGGAAAACGTTTTTTCAAACGCCCAGCGGGCGGAGGTGCTCACCCAGGCGCTGCCCTACATCAAGCGTTACACGGGCAAAATCGTGGTGGTCAAATACGGCGGCAACGCCATGGTGAACGAGCAATTGAAGCAGCAGGTGATGGAGGATATCGTGCTGCTGTGGCTGATTGGGGTCAAGATCGTGCTGGTGCACGGCGGCGGGCCGGAAATATCCGAGCTGATGGAAAAGCTGGGCAAAAAGCCCCAATTCATCGACGGGCTGCGGGTGACGGACAAGGAAACGGTGGACATTGTGCAGATGGTGCTGGCGGGCAAGGTAAACAAAACGCTGGTGAACCTGCTGGAAATGAAGGGCGGCAAGGCCATCGGCCTTTCCGGTATGGATGGGCGGCTGATTGAGGCCTCCCCCAAGGATGAAAGGCTCGGCTATGTGGGCACTGTTGCCAAAATCCACGTCAAGCCCATTACGGACCTGCTCAACAACGGCTATATCCCCGTCATTTCCACCATCGGCTGCGACCGGGCGGGCAACGCCTACAACATCAACGGCGACACGGCGGCGGCCCACATCGCCGGGGCCCTGGGGGCGGAGCGCCTCATTATGATGACGGACATCGCCGGCATCCTGCGGGATAAGGACGACCCCTCCACCCTGATTCCGGAAATCACGCTGAGCCAGGCGGCAGAATTGTACCAATCCGGCGTCATTTCCGGCGGCATGATTCCCAAGGTGGATTGCTGCGTGACCGCCCTGCACGAGGGCGTAAAAAACGCGGTCATTATGGACGGCCGGGTGCCCCACTCCATTTTGATGGAGCTGCTCACCAACGAGGGCGCCGGCACGTGGCTGAGGAGGGACGACGCATGACCATTCAGGAACTGGACGCTTCCTACGTAGCCAACACCTACAAGCGCTTCCCGGTGCAGATCGTGCGGGGCCAAGGCTCCTGGGCGGAGGACGAAAACGGCAAGCAGTATATCGACATGGGCAGCGGCATCGCCGTCACCTCCTTCGGCTTTGGCGACAGGGAGTGGAAGCAGGCGGTGATCGGTCAATTGGACCGGGTGCAGCACACCTCCAACCTGTATTATACGGAGCCCTGCGCGCGCCTGGCCCAAATGCTCTGTGAAAAAACGGGCATGAAAAAGGTGTTCTTTTCCAACTCCGGGGCGGAAAGCAATGAATGCGCCATCAAGGCGGCCCGGAAATACGCCGCCAGCCGCCACGGGCCTGAATGCTTTACCATCGTTACCCTCAAAAACAGCTTCCATGGCCGCACCCTGACCACCCTCGCCGCCACCGGCCAGGACCATTACCACGAATTGTTCCAGCCCTTAACCCCCGGCTTTGCCCACGTACCGGCGGAGGATATGGAGGCGCTGCGCCGCCTGACAGCCCGGCAGCCCGTGGCGGCCATCCTGATTGAATGCGTGCAGGGGGAGGGCGGCGTGGTGCCCCTGTCCCAAGCCTATGTGCGGGCGGTAGCCGCCCTGGCCAAGGAAAAGGATATTCTGCTCATCGTGGACGAGGTGCAGACCGGCAATGGCCGCACGGGCCAATTGTACGCTTATATGCACTACGGCGTTCAGCCGGATATCGTGTCCACCGCCAAGGGCCTGGCGGGCGGGCTGCCCCTGGGGGCCACGCTGCTGGGCGAAAAGGTGGAAAACGTGCTGTCCTTTGGCGACCATGGGTCCACCTTCGGCGGCAACCCCGTTTGCTGCGCCGGCGCCTTGAGCGTTTTATCCCGGCTGGATGAAAGCTTTTTGCAGGAAATCCGGGAAAAAAGCGCGTATTTATTCCATGCTTTTCAGGGCGCGCCGGGCATTGAGGCCGTCACCGGCCTGGGGCTGATGATCGGTTTGAAAACTCAGCGGCCCGCCGCCCAGGTGGTGAGCGCGTGCATGGAGCGGGGGGTTTTGTGCCTTACCGCCAAGGACAAGGTGCGCCTGCTGCCCGCCCTGAATATTCCCATGGAAACGCTGAAAAAAGCCGCGCAGATCATCAAAGCCGTCTGCGCCGGGCAGGAAGGATGAAACGCATGAATTTAAAGGGCAGGCATTTTTTGAAGCTGCTGGATTTTACCCCGGAGGAAATTTCGTATCTGCTGGATTTGGCGGCAGACCTGAAGCAAAAGAAAAAAACGGGCCAGGCGCACCGGCTGTGCGAAGGAAAAAACGTGGCCCTGATTTTTGAAAAAACCAGCACCCGCACCCGCTGCGCCTTCGAGGTGGCGGCGGCGGACCTGGGCATGCACCCCACCTATCTGGACCCCTCCGGCAGCCAGATCGGCAAAAAAGAAAGCATTGCGGACACCGCCCGCGTGCTGGGCCGCATGTATGACGGCATTGAATACCGGGGCTACGGCCAGGAAATTGTGGACGCGCTGGCCCAGTACGCGGGCGTGCCCGTGTGGAACGGGCTGACCAACGAATTCCATCCCACCCAAATTTTGGCCGATTTTCTCACCATCCGGGAGCATTTTGGCGCTTTGCGGGGCAAAAAGCTGGTGTATATGGGCGACGCCCGCTACAACATGGGCAATTCCCTGATGGTGGGCTGCGCTAAGATGGGCCTGCGCTTCGTGGCCTGCGCCCCGGAAAAATATTTTCCGAACCCGCAATTGATTTTGACCTGCAAAAACATTTCCGCGAAAACCGGCGCCACGCTGGAATTCATCCCCGATCCCATGAAGGCCGTTGCCGGGGCGGACGTGATTTACACCGACGTGTGGGTGTCCATGGGCGAGCCGGATGCGGTGTGGGCGGAAAGAATTCACGATTTGCTGCCCTACCAGGTGAACAAGGCCCTGATGACCGCCGCCGGGCCGCAATGCCGCTTCATGCACTGCCTGCCCTCCTTCCATGACCTGAACACCGGCATCGGAAAGCAAATTCACGAAAGGTTCGGGCTCGCCGCCATGGAAGTGACGGACGAGGTGTTTGAAAGCGGTCAGTCCATCGTGTTTGACGAGGCGGAAAACCGCATGCACACCATCAAGGCCGTGATGGCGGCCACGCTGTAAGGGGGACGGGAAACGTGTACTTTCTCTGTGTCAGAGAAAGTACCAAAGAGACCGTATTTGTGGGGCGTACCCAAAAAGATATGCCATGCGCCGGAAGAGGAAGTTTATTGATGAAGTATGTTCAGTCATCCTCTGCTTATCAGCGGCAGGCGGAAAACATAATCTTTGCGGAGATACAAAAAGAATTAGGGCCTGATTTGCTTTCCAATGTGCAGGTGCCGGTCAATTCAGCCGATGGTATATATATAAAGCCGGATTTTTATTCCGAAAAGCGCCGCATCATCGGTGAAATCCACACGCACGCAGGCAGGCTGAAAGGGGCGCAGCCGAAGAAAATCGCAGGCGATATTCTGAAAATGATGCTGCTCGATAAAGTGAGCCATTGTGAATACACGAAATACATCGTGGTTTGCGATCAAGAGGAGTTCGATCAGCTGACTGGAAACAATACATTGGCCGAAGCCATCCGTCAGTTCGATATTCATGTTCTGCTGATCCCGCTGGACGAAAAAATGCATAAAGAGCTGCGGGAAGTAATGAAAAAACAGAGCTTTCTGTAAAGAAAGGGTGAACATTATGCCCAGAGACAAATCCATTCATAAAGTAATGGTGATTGGCTCCGGCCCCATCGTGATCGGCCAGGCTGCGGAATTTGACTACGCCGGGGCCCAGGCCTGCCGGGTGCTCAAGGACGAGGGCTTGGATACGGTGCTGGTGAATTCCAACCCCGCCACCATCATGACGGACAGCCACCTGGCCAATGAAATTTACCTGGAAGCCCTAAACGCGGAAACGGTGGCCCGAATTATTGAAAAAGAGCGGCCCGACGGCCTGCTGGCGGGGCTGGGCGGACAAACCGGCCTCACCATCGCCATGCAGCTGAAGCGGAACGGCACCTTGGAAAAATACGGGGTAAAGCTGCTGGGCACGGACATTGACGGCATCGATAAGGCGGAGGACCGGGAGCTGTTCCGGAACACCATGGCCCAGATTGGCCAGCCCTGCGTGCCCTCCGATATTGCTCAGGATGTGGAAACCGCCCTGAAAATCGCGGAAAAAATCGGCTATCCCATCATCGTTCGCCCCGCCTTTACCCTGGGAGGCACCGGCGGCGGCATCGCCGATAACCCGGAGGAGCTGGCCACCATTGCCAAAACGGGGCTGGATATGTCCCCCATCACGCAAATCCTGGTGGAAAAGTGTATCTCCGGCTGGAAAGAAATCGAATTTGAAACCATGCGGGACGCCGCCGGCTGCGCGGTGTCCGTTTGCTCCATGGAAAATATCGACCCCGTGGGCGTGCATACCGGCGATTCCATCGTGGCCGCCCCGGCCCTGACCCTGAACGAGCGGGAATTTTCCATGCTGCGGCAGGCCGCGCTGGATATCGTGGCCGCCATTGGCATCGTGGGCGGCTGCAACTGCCAGTTCGCCTTAAAGCCCGACGGCAGCGAAT
>CAMOHY010000008.1 GCA_946615495.1 uncultured Clostridia bacterium | reverse complement strand
ATATCCGCCCCTACAGAGTGCGTGGGTCAGCCAATGCTGCGTTTGTGCGATTTTTACAGAATGTGAGACAGCGCCTTTTTTGTTTTTGCCGCTCTTGACAGTCCTTCTTCAAAAGCATACAATGGATTTGCAAAAATCATTGTGGTCCATCGGGGGCAATTAGAAAGCGATATGAAAAAAAGACAGCTTGTCATCGGCGTGGATGGCGGCGGAAGCAAAAGCGCGGGCGTCGCCGCCGGTTTGGATGGAAAGGTGCTGGGATTTTTCCGGGGCAAGGGGATCAACTATTATCAAATTGGCATGGACCGGGCCCGGCAGAACCTGGCGGACGTGGTGCGCGCCCTGGAGGAAAGCTGCCAGGGCGAATGCGCCGCCCTGAGCGTGGGCATGCCGGCCTTGGATACAACCGCGGACAGGGAAACCCTTTGCCGCTTTGCCGGAAACGCGTTTAATCCCAAAACGCTGTGGATGGAATCCGACGCGTATATGGCGCTGATGGGCGTTACCCACGGCGGCCCAGGCATGATTGTAATCTGCGGCACGGGGTCCATGGCCTTGCTTACGGATGAAAGCGGCGGGCAGCGCATTGCGGGCGGCTGGGGCTATTTGCTGGGAGACCCTGGGTCCGGCTGCGCTATTGCCATGGACGGACTGCGCGCCGCCGTTGCCGCTTGGGAAAAAACGGGGCCGGATACGCTTCTGGCCGCTTCAGCGCTGGCGTTTTTCGGTTTATCCTCGCCCCGCGCGCTGATTGAACGCATATACGCGCCGGACCACGGCCCGGACGCGGTGGCCCGGTTCGCGCCCGCTGTGTTTTCCGCCGCGGAGGCGGGGGACGAGGCGGCCCGACGGGTCGTTGAAACCAATATGGAGGGCATTGCCGGTCAAGCGGCCTTTTTGCTGGAAAACGCGCCGGATACCGTTCAAATCGGCCTGTACGGCGGTATTTTCCAGCACCAGGCCATGGCCCGGCAAATGTTTTCAAAGGCCCTGACGGCGCGGGCTAAAAAACGCACGCTGCACATTGCCCTGGCCAAGGACCCGCCGGAGCTTGGCGCGCTGATTCATTATTTTAAACGCCAGGGAACGCTGGATGAACGCCTGCTGCGCACGCTGCTTCAAAGCTTTCATGCGGCGAGGCAGGGGAAGGAGGAATAAAATATGCCGGCACAGGAAACGTATTTGCACACCTTGCAGCGCATGCTGGAGCGCGCCTTTGACAGCCAGAAGGAACAAATCGAAGCCGCGTCGCAAAAAATAGCCGATTGCGTGCTGGATGGCGGCATGGTGTATACCTTTGGCACGGGCCACGGCCATTTGCTGGCCCTGGAGATTTTTTACCGGGCCGGGGGCATGGTGCGCGTTTGCCCTATTCTGGATGAAAGGCTGATGCTGCACGTATCCGCCAGCGAAAGCTCCGCGTGGGAGCGGAAGGAAGGGCTGGCGGAGGAGCTTTTGAAAAAATATCCGGTCAAGCAGGGCGATGTGCTCATCGCGCTTTCCAATTCGGGCCGGAACGCCGTGCCGGTGGAATTGGCCGCCCTGTGCAAAAAACGGGGCGCGTATGTGATCGCGCTTACTTCGCTTGCGCATTCCTCCGCCGTTTCGCCCAGAAACAGCCTGGGCCTTCGCCTCTATGAAGCGGCGGACCTGGTGCTGGATAATCAGGGCGTGCTGGGCGACGCCTGCGTGGAAGGCACGGGCGGACGCATGGTAGGCCCCACCTCCACCGCGCTTGGCGCGGCAATGCTGCAGGCCATCGTGTGCCGGGTGGAAGAAATTGCGCGGGAGCGGGGAAAGGATATAGAATTTTTTGCTTCCAGCAATATCGACGGCGGCGACGGCATCAACGCCGCATACTTAAAAAAATACCGCGGCGTCATTCCGGGACTCTGAGGAGGAAAAATCAGCATGCTTGCTGGATTTGGAAAAATAGAAATCACCCCGCCGCTGGGCGTTGAGCTGGCGGGCTACGGCTATTATCTGGGCCGCCGGGCCGAACGGGTGGAGGACCCCTTGTTCGCGCGGGCGGCGGCACTGGAGGAAAACGGAGAAACGTTTTTGATCGTAAGCTGCGATTGCCTGGGCCTGAGCCGGGAAATTGTGGGGGCGGTGGAAGCGGGGCTTTCGCAGGCGGCGGGCATTCCCGCGGACCATGTGATGATCGTGAGCATTCACACCCACACCGGCCCCGCTATGAAGTATCACGGGGGCTGCGGCCAGGTGGATGAAGCCTATACCGCCGGGGTGGCGGATAAAATCCTCTCCGTCTGCCATTTGGCCCTTGCGGACAAGAAAATAGTGGAACAGCTTTGCTTTGTGTGCCAGCCTTTGGAAAAACCCATTGCCTATAACCGCGCCTTCGCCGGAAACCCGGTGGACGGCAAGGCCAGGTTTTTCGTTCTCCGGCGGCAAGGCGGGCTGCCTATGGTTCTTTCCTCCTACGCCTGCCACGCGGTGTGCCAGGGCAATGTGCGCTTCATTTCCGCCGATTATCCGGGCAGGGTATGCGCGCTGCTGGATGGCGCCCCCGCCCTTTCCATGTACCTGAACGGCGCCTGCGGGGACATTGACCCCATCCGCTGCAACATGGAGGAGCGGCCCAAGCGGCTGAAGGAATTTGCTGAAACGGTGGCCGCCGCCTTGGAAAAGGGAGAGGGGAACGCTCTGCCCCCGACGGTAAGCGGCGGGGAAATAAAAGCGTCCCTGCGGCTTGCTCCCCTGTCCAGGGAGGATATTCATGCCCTGGCGGACCGGGCCAACCAGCGGGAGACCGAACCGCCGGGCGGCGGCCGGGTGGCCCGCGCCTGGGAGGAGGAAATGATAAGGAATTACGAGCCGGACCGGCGGGAGGAAGCGTTCTGCGCCCGGTATGTGGCGCTTGGCGGCGTGCCCATCATCGCGCTTCCCTTTGAAACCTATACGCTCACCGGTATGCTGATCCGGCAGGAAACGGGGGATGAACGGGGGCTCGTGCTGGGCTGCGCGGGAGAAATGATGGGCTATTTGCCCACGATGGACGATTACGGCCGGCATTCTTACGCTTCTCAGGACGCTTTTTTCCTCTATCGCCGCATCCCCACCCTGCCGGGAGAGGCCGAACGGCTGGGGCACGAGATTGGGCAAAAACTGGCCGCGGCCATGAAACGGGAGAAGCAACCATGATTGACGCGCTGCATTGCTTTGTGGACCAGGACATGCTGGTGAGGGTTCGCCGGGAGCTGCATATGCACCCGGAAATGGGCTGGGATTTGGACCGGACCACGGCGCTGGTGCGCCGTGAATTGGACAAGATCGGCATTCCTTACGAATTTGAGCGCTATGGGCGCAATACCATCGTGGCCACCGTCAACCCGGAAAAAAAGGGCTTTACCATCGGCATCCGGGGGGATATGGACGCGCTGCCCATTCAGGAAAAGAACGAGGATAAGCCTTACCGTTCCCAAAACCCCGGCGTGATGCACGCCTGCGGCCACGATACCCATACCGCCATGCTGCTGGGCGCCTGCAAGGCGCTTTACGCCATCCGGGATCAGATTTCCTGCCGGGTGCGGCTCCTGTTTCAGCCCTGCGAAGAAAGCCGGCCCAGCGGAGCCAGAACCATGTGCGAGCATGGCGTGATGGATGATATCGACTGCATTATCATGTGCCATGTAAACTGCAACGACCCAACGCCCCGTCCCTCCTGCCGCGCAGGCACCACCAACGCTTCCACCGCCCGTTTTCAAATCGTCACCAAGGGCCGGGCGGTGCACGTGGCGTCGCCCCACCGGGGCATCGACGCCCTGGCGATGGCGGTCAAGATTTACGATGGGATTCAGATGATGCTTTCCAGGGAAGCGGACCCCTTTGATACGGTGGTGTTTTCCGTGTGCACCATGCACGCGGGCAGCACCATTTCCACCAACGCGGACCGCTGCGAAATGACGGGCAGCGTGCGCTGCCTGCGGGAGAGCACCATGGCCTGGGCCAGAGAGCGCCTGGAACGCTTGGTCAAAACGGTGTGCGAGGATATGCGGGGCGAATATGAGCTGTCCTTTTCCGATGATCCCCTGCCGCCCGCGGTCAACGACGCGCACATGTATGAGGCCTTTGTAAAAAGCTGCGAAAAGGTGGGCGGGCCGGGCTTCTGCCTGCCCTTGGAGCCTTCGCCGGGCGGAGAGGATTTTGCCTACTATGAGCAGCGCAAGCCGGGGCTTTTGTTTGGCCTGGGGCTGCGCAATGATGAAAAGGGCTTCAATAAGCCCGCCCATACCTGCGATTGGGACGTGGAGGAAAGCGGCATGGAAACGGGCGTTAGGCTGTTTGTGCAGTTTGTGCTGGACAATATGAACGGCGTACCGGGCCTAAAGGAAGGAAACGCAAAATGAAGCAGCCCATTTTTTACTGCCAGCTGGATTTGGAGCATATTCCCTATCCTTCGCCCACCAGCCCAAACGGCACGCTGAAGGACAATGGCTGCGGGGTGTGCGCGGCCTCTATGCTCATTGAAAACATGCTGGGCATCCCCTTCCCGCCAGAGGAAAGCGCGCTTCTTGCCAAAGCCTGCGGGGCCAGGGAAGGATACGGAACGGACCTGTACATTTACGCCAAAGCCCTGTCGGAGCATTTCCATATCCCCGTCCGCGACACGGAGGACGTGGAGGAAGCCATGGCCTTTCTGCGCGCGGGCCGGGGCATGGTGATTGCCAATGTGCGGGGCGACCGGGAAGGCTACACCGGCGTTTTTTCCGATTCCGGCCATTATATTCTAATACTTTCCGCCCAGGGGGATGAAATCGCCGTGCTGGATTCCTGCTATGTGCCGGGCCGCTACGATGTGCCGGGCCGGGCGGGCAAAGTGAGAATGGACGGCGTGGTGGCCTACAGCACCAAGGAGGTGCTGAAGGCGGACTGCTTTGAAAGGCCCTATTTCCTGTTTTCCAAGGTTTAATTGCCGGAAAAAGCGCTTTAACGGAGCTTCTCGCGCAGGGAAGCTCCGTTTTTGTCTATCATGAATTGCGCCTGGAACATTTTTGCGCGCGATTGATTTTTGCCTGCTGGATATGGTATGATGAAGCGGAAAAAGACAGCGATGAAAGGAAAAGGCGGGAAAGACATTGATGACGCAGCTGAGCGAACTGAAGGGAATAGGCAAAACGCGGCTGGATACCCTGCGGGAAGCGGGTATTTGCACGCTGACTGATTTGCTGCTGACTCTGCCGGTGCGCTACCAGGATACGTCCGTTATCACGCCGCTTTCCCAAATCGCGCCCGGAGCGGAAATTTGCGTGTCCGGCTTTCCCAAGGCCGCGCCGCGGCTGAGCCGTTTTCATGGGCTCACCGCCGTCACACTGCGGCTTTGCGATGAAACGGGCGGGGTTCAGGTGGTATGGTACAATCAGCCCTGGCTGCAAACGCAGATCAAGGCGGAGGACCAGCTTACCCTGTACGGAAGGGTTGACCGGGACAAGCAGGGCAGAATCCGCATGGCGAGCCCGCAGATTGTAAAGGAACGGGGCATCCTGCCTGTATACAAAGCCATGAAGGGCATTCCGGCCAAGACCATGCGGGATATGATGCGCCAGGCGCTGACCCAATTGGAGGATTGCTGTCCGGAAACGCTGCCGGATATTTTGCGGGTAAAGTATCGCCTGTGCGAAAGAAATTTTGCTTTGCGCCAGGCCCATTTTCCCCAAACGCGGGAAAACCTGATGATCGCCCTGCGGCGCATTTCCTTTGAAGGGATGCTGCTTTATCAAGCCGCCGCCGCTTCCCTGCGGGGAGAAAGGGCGAAGGGCACGGTGATTGCGGCGGGAGAGAAGGAGTGCGACGAATACTGGGCTTCTCTGCCCTTCGCGCCGACGGGAGCCCAGAAGCGGGTGCTGTCTGAAATCGCGGCCGATCTTTCTGCGCCGTACGCGATGGGAAGGCTGGTGCAGGGCGACGTGGGCTGCGGCAAAACGGCCCTGGCCTTTGGCGCCATGGCGCTGGCGGCGCGGGCGGGCTACCAAAGCGCGCTGATGGCGCCCACGGAAATTTTGGCCCGGCAGCACCTGGAAAGCGCCCAAAGGACCTTGAAGCCCTTGGGCATTTCCTGCGGCCTGCTGCTGGGCGGCATGCGGGCCAAGGAACGGCGGCAGGCCCTGGAGAATATTGCTTCCGGGGCCTGGCAGGCGGTGATCGGCACCCACGCGCTGATTTCCGAAAATGTGGAATACAATCAATTGGGCCTGGTGGTGACGGACGAGCAGCATCGCTTTGGCGTGCGCCAGCGCAGGCTGCTGAGCAAAAAGGCGCAGGGAGAAAACGCCGCGCCCAACGAATTGGTCATGTCCGCCACGCCCATTCCCCGCACGCTGGCCCTGATTCTGTACGGCGATTTGGATATTTCCGTGGTGGACGAGCTGCCGCCTGGCCGCACGCCCGTAAAGACCCGCATCGTGCCTGAAAGCAAGCGGGAAGGGCTGTATGCGTTTATCCGCCGGGAGGCGGCCCAGGGGAGGCAAACCTATATCGTTTGCCCGCTGGTGGAGGAAAGCGAACAAATAGACGCCCGCAGCGCCCAGGAAACCTATGCCGAGCTGTGCACCGGCCCCTTGGCGGACCTGCGGCTGGGGCTGACCTTTGGCGACCAGGACCCGGAGGAAAAGGAAAACACCATCCGCCGCTTTTCCCAGGGAGAATTGGATGTGCTGGTGTCCACCACGGTGATCGAGGTGGGGGTGAATGTGCCCACCGCCACGGTGATGGTGATCGAAAACGCGGAGCGCTTCGGTCTGAGCCAGCTGCACCAATTGCGGGGCCGGGTGGGCCGCGGCGCCAAGGAAAGCTGGTGCTTCCTCATGGCATCGCCCAATGAGCGCCTGGAAACCCTGTGTCAAACCGGCGACGGCTTCAAAATTGCCCAAAAGGATTTGGAGCTGCGGGGCCCCGGCGATTTTTTAGGCACCCGCCAGCATGGCGACGCCCTCATTCCCGGCATGGCCCTGGGGGCCGACGTGCAGATGCTGGAGGAATCCAGCCAGTGCCTGAAATGGCTTCGTTCGCCCGGCTATGAGGAAGAGTGGGAAATGGTAAAAAGAAGCGCGAAGAGCGCTTTTGCGCAGGTTATAGACGACATTGCCATGAATTAAGGAGGGATGGCCCCATGCTGAATATTCTGGGCGGCAATCAGGAAGCTTTGCGGCGGGAGCTGCTGGCCATGGCGGCCCCCGGCGGGCGGATGCTGGTGATCGTGCCGGAGCAGTATACCCTGCAGACCGAGCGGGAATTGATGGACGGGCTGAACCTTCCGGGCTTTTTCGATTTGGAGGTGCTTTCGCCCTCCCGGCTCACCGAGCGGGTGTTTGCCCTGGCCGGGTCCGACAGCCGGGTGCGCATCGACGCGCGGGGCAAACAGTTGGCCTTGGCCCGCGCCCTGCTCAAATGCAAAAAAGAACTGAAATATTACGAAAGCGCCATTGACAAGCAGGGCTTTATCGAGCGCTGCGGCGCTTTCATTGCCGATCTCAAACGCTCCGGCGTAACGCCGGAGGCGCTAAGCGGCCTTGCCGCCTCCCTTCCGGAGGGGGCCAGCCGGGATAAGCTGAGCGACCTTTCCCTGATCTACGCCGAATACGCCCATAGCCTGGAAGGAAAATTTGTGGATGGGGAAGACGTGCTGGAGGATATGCTTCGCCGCCTGCCGGAAAGCGGCCTGGCCGCCGGGGCGCTGATTGCCGTATACGGCTTTGACGTACTGACCGGGCAAATGAACCGCCTGCTGCTCACCCTGGAAAAGCAGAGCGGACGGGTGAACGCTTTGATCGTGCTGGGAGAGGAGGAAATGTTTTCCCCTGTGCTGGAAAGCGTGCGGAGGCTGCAAAAGGAGGCGGAGGACCAGGCCGTGCCCTGCCGCTTCCGCTTTCTTCCCTTCTGTATGGAAGGAAAGGAAAAATCCCTTGCCCATCTTTCCAGGGAATATCTGCGTTCTCCCGCGGCGGTATGGCAGGGCGTTCCCCAGGGAATCCGGCTGTATGCCGCGCCCAACCCGTATTTTGAAGCGCACTTTGCCGCCCAGGAAATGGTGCTGCTCCATGAAAGGGGCGTGAAATGGGGCGATATGGCCGTGGCCATGGGGGACGAGCAGTTTGCGGGCACCCTGGCCACGGTGCTGGACGCTTACCGCATTCCCGCTTATATCAGCCGCAAGCTGCCCATCGCCACCCACGGGGCGGCCAGGTTTCTGCTTTCCTCCCTCCGGGCTGTGGCGGAAGGGTACGCGGCGGATGAAATGCTGGCCGTTATCAAGTCCGGCTACGCGCCTATTTTGGAAAAGGACGCCTGGCGCATGGAAAACTATGTGATTTCCTACGGCATCCGGGGCAAGCTGTGGCTGTCGCCCTTTACCCGCGGCAGCGCCCAGGAATGCGCCGCCCTGGAGGATGCGCGCGCCGCCCTCATCGGCCCCTTGAACGCCCTTCGGGAAGCCTTCCGTTCCGCTCAGGACGCGGGAGAGGTGCTGGAAGCGGTGTACGATTATTTGAGCGAAACGGGCGTTTATGAACGCCTGGAGGAAATGCAGTCGCGGCTGATGGACGCGCGCATGGCCGCCGAAGCGATGCAGAACCAGCAGGTGTGGACCGCCATGGTGCAATTGCTGTCCCAGGCGCATACGCTGCTCAGCGGGTCGCGGGTGTCGCCCCGGCAATTGTCCTCCTGGCTGGAAGCGGGCATGGAGGCCTGCGAGCTTTCCTCGCTTCCGCCTGCTACCGACGCGGTGATTTGCGGCGTGATTGGCAATTTGCCCCTGGCCCAGCCCAAGGCTTTGTGGATGATGAACATGACCGACGGCGTGCTTTCCGCGGCCGGAAATGGGCTTTTGACCGCGCAGGAGCAGGAGGAAGCTGAAAACACCCTGCACGCCTACCTTTCGCTAAACGAGGATGGGCAGGACGCCCTGGGCCGCCTGGACGTGTGGAAGGCGCTGTCCTCTCCCACGGAAAAGCTTTATTTATGCCGCTCCCAGGGCACGCAGGACGGCACGGCCCTTCGGCCTTTTCCGCAGCTTTCCCATATCCGCGCCATGTTTCCGGCGCTGGTGGAGGAGGGCGGGGTGAGCCAGCGCTATGCCGTGCAGTTTCCCTTGGCGCCCCAGCCCGCTCTGGATGCCCTGGGCATGAAAATGCGGGAAGGCCCCTTGAGGGGCGAATGGCTGGAGGCCTGGAAATACCTGAGCACGGCGGAGGAAACCAGGAACAGCGCGCAGGCCCTTTGCCGCGCCTTTGACCGGGAAAAGGACGCTTTGCCCCTGCCCCGTGAAGTGACCCATGAATTGTTTATGGAAAGGGTCATGTCTGTGAGCCGGTTGGAAAGCTTTGCCGTGTGCCCTTACCGCCATTTTGTGGAGCAGGGCCTTTCTCCCCGGCCCCGGAAGGAATGGACGCTGACCCCCATCGACGCCGGAAACTTTTACCACAGCGCCCTGGAGGGCTTTACCCGTTTGCTGCCTACCATTCCTCATTGGCCGAAGATCGATAAAAAAACCTGCGACGCGGCGGTGGACCAGGCGGCGGCCCCGCTGTTTGACCAATTGCTCTCCGGCGTAATGGGAGACAGCGCCCGCATGCGGGCCCAGGGAGAAAAGTACCGGCGGGTGCTCAAGCGCGTGGCGTGGACTTTTACCCGCGGCGCCAAGCAAAGCGCCTTTGAGCCGCAAAACGCGGAAGTGCGCTTTGGCTACCCCGGCGGCATTCCGCCCATTGAACTGACCCTCCAGGACGGACGCCGCGTCTACGTGCGCGGGATCATTGACCGCATTGACCGCTACGCCGGGGACGAGGGAATTTTTCTGCGGGTGGTGGATTATAAATCCGGCGCGGAAAAGCTGGACCCGGCGAAAATTTTCTGGGGCGCGCAGCTGCAATTGCTGCTGTATCTTCAGGCGGCCCTTTCCCAAGAGGAAAACGCCCAGCCCGCGGGCGCGTTTTATATGCGCGTATCCGACCCCTTGCTGCCGGACCAGGAGGATACCGCGCTGGTGGAGGACGCGCTGGCCCGCGCCCTGTGCCTGCGGGGCGTGGCCCTCAAGGACGCGGCCATCCTGCGCCGCATGGACGAGGGCGAGCCGCCCCTTACCCTGCCCAAGGTGCTTACCGCGGCGGGGGAATTTGATAAGCGCGCCATGCTGGCAACCCTGGCCGACCTGCAAAGCCTGATCCAGTACGCGGGAAGCATGGCCGCCCATTGGGCCGAGCGGATGCGGGCGGGCGAAATATCCGCGTCTCCCTTGTGCGACAAAAACATGAAGGGCCCCTGCGAACACTGCGATTACGCCGCCATTTGCCGCCGGGATGTGTCCCGCGCGCCGGAAAACGCCCGCGTGATGCAGGAAATGCGGTTTGACGCGCTGCTGGAAAAGATTAATCAGCGGGACGAAGAAGGAAAAAATTGAAAAATTTCTATTCAGGGGATGCAAAAAAATCCGTTTTCAAGTATAATAAATTTGCAGCTTCGCGCGGCGGACGCCGGGCAAGCGCATAAGGGAGGAAGGCGCTATGGACGATAAAAGGCTGATTGCATTGCTGCTTGCGCTGATGATGCTGTTTACGCTGCCCTTCTGTGCCGGAGCGGAAAGCGGGGGAGAATGCCCCTCCGAATTGGCTGCGGAAGAAAACGGCGGCCAGCATCGCTATAGCCTGACCGGGGAGCAGGCGGCCACCTGCACCGAGGCGGGCCACAGGCAGTATACCTGCGAATACTGCGGCGCTCAGCGGCAGGAAGAAATTCCGGCGTCCGGCCATGTTTTTTCCGCCTGGAGCGTGAATCAGCCCGGCAGCTGCATCCAGCAAGAAATCCAATGGCGCAGCTGCGTCAACTGCGGCCAAGCCGAATGGCGCTACGGCGGCTACAGCGCCCATGCGTGGAGCGATTGGCGTGTTGTTTTATCGCCCGCGGCGGGCGCGCCGGGCCTGAGAGAAAGGCAGTGCGCCGTTTGCGGCACGGTGCAGCAGGAAATTCTTCGGGAAGGGGATGAAGCGGCCGCCGCGGCCCCTGCGGAGGAGGAAACAGCCTCCGCTGTCGTATCTCCCGCCGCTTCCCTTGTCCTCAACGCCGCGGCTCAATATCCCAAGGAAAGCTATTCCCTGGATATGCTGGGCAGGACGGAATATATTCCCTACATTCTCACCATTACGAACTTGCAGGATCAATCCTGCGGGCTTTCCGCCTTCAGCGTTACCGTGGGCGAAACCACCCAGGTTTATCCGGTGGAAAGAACCAGCCTTGCGCCGGGCACGTCCATTTCTTTTCCGTATTACCATCAATTCACCAAAGCCGATATCCTGGAGGAAACGGCCAATGACGCCAGCCTGGGCTATGTCATGATCGCGTTTTCCGCCGTGGGGTTCGCAGGAGAGGAAGAAGTAAGCGCTTCCCAGGCGCGGCTCATGCACCGCATTTCGGCCAGGACGCCCGAAAACGTGTTGCCCCCCCAGCAGGATATTGCCAGCCAGGTGCTGCTTTCAAGCGTTCCCTCCCAAACCCAGGAGGAAGCCTGGAAGGTGGGGGAGGCCATCCCTTATCATATTGAAATCACCAACCGCTCCAATACCGCAATCAGCGCGCTGACCCTGCGGGAATGGCCCCATGCGGGGCAAACGGAGGCCCGGTTCATCGATACGCTGAAAGACATGCAGCCAGGCGAAAGCCGCGCCTTGGATTATGCTTACACCGTAACAGCGGAGGACGCGGCGCAGGGCTATGTATACATGCTCCTTTCCGCATCCTGGGTGGACGCGTCCAGCGGCACGGTGGCGGTTTGCTGCGCTTCTCCCTGGACCGCGCCAGCCCTCCGCGCTGAAGACAGCCAGGCCGCGGCCTCTGGCCTTTCCCTGGCCCTGCGCGCGGTGAATCCTCCGCAAAACGGCGCGTATTATACGCCCGGTGAAACGGTGCAGTTTACCGTGACCGCCGGCAACAAGTCGGAGCGCGCGCTTCACCAGGTGACCATTCAAAATCCCGCGAATCAAACCATTCTGGCATCCATCGACACTTTAGCCCCCGGCGAAGAAAAGACCTATACGGCCTTTTACGGCATAACGCAATTGGACGCCGCGTTGGGCAGGGCGGCCCTGCTGGCCTGGGCGAAGGCCCAGGATGAAGGGGGCAGTGAAACGGCTGCCGCCAGCAGTCCCCTCCTGCTTTCCGTGGGGGGAGGAGAAAAAGCGGCTGTCACCGTGCTGCAAAAGGTAAAAAACCTGCCAAAAAACGGCGTGGCCTTTCAGTTTGGGGAAAAGATTGCTTATGAAATCACTGTGATTGGCGCTGGCCAGGATATAACAGCCTTGACCGTGTACAGCAGCTTGGATGCTTCCGTGTCCAGCTCCGTGGGAGAAGCGGAGGCTTTGGGCGCCGGAGAAATTTTCCGCTGCGGATACGAGCATACCGTCACAGCGGAAGAAGCGGAGGCGGGTTATATCATCAGCGGCGCGTACGCAGTATACGAAACGGAGAGCGGGAGCGGCTTTGAAGCGGTGAAGGAGCCTGCCGTGAGCAGGACCGGGGCAGCCGTTGCTTCATCGGCCCAGGGCGGCAGGCTTTCCCTGCCCATAGCGGACAGCGGGGACTATTGCGCGCTTACCCTGACCGCCAAGGGCGCCAACGCCGCGGAATATACCCAGCATTACTGCGCGCGGCATGCGGCCATATCCCAGATGGTGAACGAGCTGATTTCCCAGGCTGGCGAGGGGGAAGAAAAGGCTGAGGCCTGGCAAAGCGCCCTGCTGCTGTGGAAGGACGAAATGGACGGCCTCTACCAGCAGTACATGGACGCCGCCCATGGCAGCGCCCGGCTGGCGGTGGCCGCGGAGCGGCTGGCGTTTTTGAACTATTTGAACGCTTTCGGGGCGCAATTGGAGCAGCTTCCCGCCGCCCATCCCGCCTGGAGGGCGCAAAGGATGGCGGAAGCGGTAATGGCCCACTGCGCGGAACTGTGCTATGGACTTCACCGCGCGGGAACGCCGCGTCCGGACAGCCTGACCTCCGGCGCTTACTCCCGTATGCTCAGCACCGGCGATTTGGACGCCTGCATGCGGATGACCCTGGTGAGCCCAAATGAGGACGCGCACTACCGGCATAACCTGTGCGCTGTGCACAGCGCGGTGGATGAAGGGTATACGCTGCTCATTGAGCAAAACGGAGAAGAAAGCCTGCGGCAGGCCGCTTTCCTTTGGCTTTCCGCCCTGCAAAGGGATTTAAACAGCCTGTACCGCCAGAAGGAAGGAGAAGCGCAAGCCTCCATCGCCCGCTTCGCTTCCGCTTATGCGCAGTATCTTGCCGCCCGGAGCGATACGCTTTCTTTGCTGTATCCCGCCGCGCCCAACACGGCGCAGGAGGCTTTGGCGCTGGAAATGATGGCGCAGGCCGAAGAAATATGCCAGGATTGGAAATAAACCGTTCTATTCAGCTATCGCAGCCGCCGGGAAGGGGAAACCCTTTGCGGCGGTTTTTGCGTAAAGAAAAAAATAAAGCGTCAAAATCATGTCACAGCGCGGGAAGGAATTGACGCTGGGCCTGAATTGGTGGTACAATAGGCCTTGCAATCAGAAACGGGCCGCGGGAGGAAAAGGCAGTTTCTGCGATTCGGTTTAAAGGAGCATCGCCTGCTATGCGGATGAAAACCCCCATTACCAAAGAAACGCTGAAAAACCATATGACCTACAGCTCATGGAAATATATCGTTATGGCTGTATGCGTCATCTTTGGCTGGAGCCTTATTTATACCACCACGGCCTACCGCTCTCCCCAGGATAAGCGGATTGACGTTTATATCCAGACCAACACCGCCTCCGCCGAATTGGTGCAATCGTTTCTGGATCCAATTTGGAAGGAAACGGTTCCGGAAATGGAAACGGTAAACGGTATCATTATGACCATTATTGACGATTATACCACCAGTATGCAGCTGATGACTTATATGGCTGCCGGGGAAGGCGATATTTATTTCCTGACGGAGCAGTATTTCAAATCCTACGCCAGCCAGGGCAGCTTCCTGGCGCTGGACGGCCTGGTGGCCGACGGCACGCTGCAATTGGACGATATCGACCTGACCAAAGGCTATGTGGCCTATGTGGAGGAATACGACGATAACGACCGGCCTATCAAAACCAGCCGTCATTTGTACGGCATTCCGCTGGACAGCTTCTACGGCTTTATGAATGGAATGCAGGTGGACAACCGGGGGCTGTACGCCGTTATCATCGTCAACAATCAAAATGACGAAAATGTGATTCCCTTCTTTAACGCCCTGCTTCAGGCGGGCAGGGGAGAAAAGGAAGCCTGGATCACGGAGTGAACGGAAGCGGCAAAAGGTATATTTCAGGAACCGTCCCGATTTTCAGGGGCGGTTCTGTGCGCCCCAGGGGCAGGGAGGAATTGAACTATGAAAATTCAAATTGCGGGTACCGTCAATGACAGCATCGTGGATGGGCCGGGGCTCCGGTTCGCGGTGTTTACGCAGGGCTGTATTCATCATTGCCCCGGCTGCCAGAACCCGGAAACCCATGATCCCGCGGGCGGCAAAGAGGAGGACACGGCGGTCCTTATTGCCCGGATGAAGAAAAACCCGCTGCTTTCCGGCCTTACCCTGTCTGGCGGGGACCCGATGGAGCAGGGCGCCGCCTGCGCGGAATTGGCGCGGGCAGCCCACAGCGCGGGCCTGAATGTGTGGACCTATACCGGCTACACCTGGGAGCAGCTTTTGCAGGAAAATGACGCTGAAAAAATGGCGCTTCTTCGGGAAACGGACGTGCTGGTGGACGGGCCGTTCATTTTGAGCCAGCGGTCCTTGGAATTGGATTTTTGCGGCAGCAAAAACCAACGGCTTATCGATGTGCCCGCCTCCCTGCGGGAAAACAAGCTCGTTCTCTGGCGCCCGCCAGTCTGGTAATCCTTAATAAAAAAAAGACCGCTGCGCGGGAAAGCGCAGCGGCCAAATTGACGACAAACCCAAGGAAAGTATGAAAGGGCCGCAGCCCTTTCATCAACAATCCGCAGGCGGCGGCATGTACGTCGCCGAGGAGCGGCTGAAAGCCGCTTCCTCTATCAATTTGCGGCCGTAAAAAGAGCATTTCCAGGCTGAACTGCCTGGAAATGCCTTTTTACAGCAAATTGATGTCCCCATCGAAAGACTGCTTGCAGACTTTCGATGGCAGCGCTGCGCGGGAAAGCGCAGCGGCTTTGTTATGTTTTTAGCTTTTCCCAGCCTGTGAATTGTTATTCGGCAGCGGGAGCAAAGAAATTAAGGGGAGTAGCGCCGGTCATGGCGTCGGCGGAAAGCAGGGTCATGGGAACGTCCTCAATGCTCAGGGTGGTGAATTCGCCGGTGCGGCCGCTTTCGGTCACATAGGTGAAGGTGAGGGCGTGGGAGCCGTCGGCATCCGCGGGGATGGACTTGATAACGGTCTTTACGCCGTTGTCGGCCAGGCCTTCGCCCACCAGGTTTTCACCCTTTTCGCCGGTGGCGTTATAAGCGAGGTAGAGCTCCTTCACGGTTTCGCCGGTCTTGTTGTACACGGTGTAGTGGCCGGTCTGAATGTTGGCGGCCTGGTTGGCGGCGATGATGATGCCCTTGAGGTAATTCAGGGTATCGGCCAGGGTAGCGCCGGAAATCACGTCCGCGCCAGCGGCGGCGGCCTTATCGGCGGCGTACAGCTCCAATTCGGCAATGGTCTTGCCGGCAACGAAGGCTTCGATGGCCTGCCAGCTTACCAGCAGTTCCTGCGTGGCGCCGCCGCGGGAAGCCATATTGCCGCTGTAGTAGGCATTGTTTACGCGCTTGGAGCCCAGCACCTTGCCGTCCTCGCTGCCAACGATGTTAGCGCCGAAAGCGGCGTCGCTGTTGGGAACGCCCACAACGCCTTCGCCGCTCATGACCTGATATTCATCGATCAGCGCGGAAAGAACGGTGCCGTCCTGCACAGCCACGGTAATCACGGCGAAAGCCTGCTGGCCATGGGCGGCGTACTGCACCTGACCCAGCTTCACAGCGGGAGCATCCTCCGCCAAAGCGGAAACGCAAGAGAGAGCCATGAGAACACCCAGGAGAAGCGCAATCAGTTTTTTCATGGGGATAAACCCTCCTTTTCTTTTAGGCGTGTTCGCCTATGCCTTCATTATACCGAAGAAACGGTGTTTTGCAATTGACGAAAGATGCAAACTGCATAAATTCACAAATCGTTCACAGATGGTAAGTTTGGCAAAACTAAATATGGCGCAAGGTATTTTCTTCAACTTTTGCGTTTTTTTGCGCAGATTTCATGAAATGGGAATAATTTGGCCTTCCACTCTTTACATTCTTTGCTTTTTTTGCTATTCTTACGAAGAAAAGTATAGCTATGAAACGGTGGCGAAAGGAGAGAAAACAGTTTATGAATATCGGTATTCGCCTGCATGATACGAAGGAAGGCAATCTTTATGAACGGCTGGGCTTTGCCAAGGCGCAGGGCTTTTCCTGCGCCCATTTGGCCATGAGCAAGGCAATCCGGGGTTTTTCCATGGCGGATGCGCCGAAGCTTTTAACGGAGGAATTGGCCCAGCAGGTGAAAAACGATTTTGCTTCTCAGGGCATGGAGTGCGCCGTGCTGGGGTGCTATTTGAACCTGGCCAACACCAATGAAGAAGAATTGCATAAAACGCAGGAAATCTATCATGCCCATCTGCGTTTTTGCCGCATGGTTGGCGCGGGCGTGGTGGGCACGGAAACGGGACCCGCCAGCGGCGTTGCCTTTGCCCAGCCCGCTCCCCAATCGGAGGAAGCCTTCCAATTGTTTATTGACTGCCTGCGTCCTATTGTGCGCTGGGCGGAGGAGGAAGGGGCCGTTATGGCCATTGAGCCGGTGTTCTGCCATATCATTTCCACGCCGGAGCGGGCGGAAAGAATGCTCCAGCTGCTTCCCTCCGATAACCTGCGCATCATCCTGGACGCCGTGAATTTGCTCAGCAATGAGGACGCACTGCACGCCGATCAAGTGATTGCGGACGCCATCCGCCGCCTGGGCGATAAGGTGAGCGTGCTGCACATGAAGGACTATTTGATGCCCAAGCCCGAAGACGAGCGGGTGAAGGCCGTCGCCTGCGGCACGGGCGTAATGAACTATGACCGGCTGCTTTCCTTTGCCAAGAAAAACGCGCTTCCCATGACGCTGGAAGACACGCGGCCGGATAATGCCCAAGCCGCCCGCGAATACCTGGAAAAAGCGGCGGCCGCGCTGTAAAAATACAAGAACGCATCAAGCATAGAGAAAGGCAAGGTGTTATCACGATGAACCGAGAAACCGCCCGCAAGCGCGCCGAAGCGCTGGTTGCTCAAATGACCATGGAGGAAGCTGCCTCCCAGCTGAGTTTCCAAGCCCCCGCCATCGAACGGCTGGGCGTGCCCGCCTATAATTGGTGGAATGAAGCGCTTCACGGCGTCGCCCGCGCCGGTATGGCCACCATGTTCCCTCAGGCCATCGGCATGGCCGCCACCTTTGATCCCGCGCTGGTGGAAGAATTGGGCGATGTAGCGGCCACGGAGGGCCGGGCCAAATACAACGCCGCTTCCCGCCATGGGGACCGGGATATTTATAAGGGGCTTACCTTCTGGTCGCCCAACATCAACATTTTCCGTGATCCCCGCTGGGGCCGCGGCCAGGAAACCTTTGGGGAGGACCCCACGCTGACCGGTGAAATCGGCGGCGCCTATGTGCGCGGCTTGCAGGGAAACGGCGAAACCATGAAGGCCGCCGCCTGCGCCAAGCATTTCGCGGTCCATTCCGGGCCGGAGGACGTGCGCCACAGCTTTAACGCCTTGGCCAGCAAAAAGGATATGACCGAAACCTATCTGGCCGCTTTTGAAAAGCTGGTAAAGGACGCGAAGGTGGAAGCCGTGATGGGCGCGTATAACCGCACCAACGGCGAACCCTGCTGCGCCTCCAACGAATTGATGGGCTATCTGCATGATTGGGGCTTTGAAGGCCACTTTGTTTCCGACTGCTGGGCGATCGCGGATTTCCACGACGGCCATCATATTACCGATAATCCGGTGGATTCCGCCGCTCTGGCCATCAACGCGGGCTGCGACCTGAACTGCGGCTGCACCTACGAAAAGCTGGTTGCCGCCGTCATGGCGGGCAAGGTGGATGAAAAGAAGATTCGGGAAAGCGCCGTGCGCCTGTTTACCACCCGCTACATGCTGGGCATTATGGGCGAAGGCAGCGAATACGACAAAATTCCCTACACCGTGGTAGAATGCGAAGCGCACCAGCGCAAGGCGGATGAGGCGGCGCTGAAGGGCTGCGTGCTGCTGAAGAATAACGGCATGCTGCCGCTGAATGAGAACGAAATCAAAACGCTGGGCGTCATCGGCCCCAACGCCGACGCCATCGCGCCGCTGGTGGGCAATTATCACGGCTCCTCTTCCCGGTACATCACCCTGCAGCGCGGCTTGCAGGACGCCCTGGCGGGCAAGGCGCGGGTGCTGTGCGCCGAAGGCTGCCACCTGTATAAGGACAAGATGACCAACCTGGCCCAGTATGAGGATGACCGGCTGAGCGAAGCGCTCACCGTGGCGGAAAACAGCGACGCGGTGGTGCTGGTGGTTGGCCTGGATGAAACGCTGGAAGGCGAACAGGGCGACACCAGCAATCCCTACGGCTCCGCCGACAAGCGCAATCTGCTCCTGCCCGCTTCCCAGCGCAGGCTGATGAACGCTGTGCTGAAGGTGGGCAAGCCCACGGTGATTTGCCTGATGGCGGGCAGCGCCATTGATCTTCAGGAGGCTGGAGAGCTGGCCGACGCCGTGCTGCTTGCCTGGTATCCCGGCGCCCAGGGCGGCAAGGCGGTGGCGGACCTGCTGCTGGGCCGCGTTTCTCCCTCCGGAAAGCTGCCGGTCACTTTCTACTACAATGCGCAGCTGGACGAAATGCCCGCGTTTACGGATTATTCCATGCAGGGACGGACCTACCGTTACTTTACCGGCAAGCCGCTGTATCCCTTCGGCTTTGGCCTCACCTATGGCGACGCAGCTGTTACCGGCGCGGAGCTGAAAAAAGGAAAGGATGGCTTGGTGCTGCATGTCACCGTGCGCAATCAGGGCGCGCGGGACACGGAGGATGTGGTGCAGGTGTACTGCCAGAACGAAGGCAGCGAAAACGCGCCCGTCAATCCCCGCTTGTGCGCGTTCCAGCGCGTGTTCGTGCCCGCGGGCGCGGAAAAGCAGGTAAATATTCCTGTGGATGAACAGAGCTTCCTGGTGGTCAACGAAGGCGGAGAGCGGGTGAAGGAAGGCCGGGTGGCATTGTACGCCGCCATGGGCCAGCCGGATGCGCGCACCGAGGAATTGACAGGCCATCGCGCTGTAAAGCTGTTTGTGGAAGAATAACAAAATCGATTGCCGGGGCGGCCCGCGCTTTGCGCCCGCCCCGCTTTTTTTCTGCAAAAAGCTTGACAGCGCCGGGCTTTTGACTGTATTATGGTAATAAGCGGGAGACTGCGAAAATGTTGGCTGGCGCCTGCCTGCGAAAAACACTGGCGGATCGAATGGGGGAAACCATGAACGAAGCGGCTGCATTTGCTGAAAAATACGTAAAAGCCTATAAGCCTGACGCTTCCTGCTGGAAGGAAGAGGCTGGCTATATGCTGTCGGCCTGCGTGGAGCTGTATGGGGCGGCAAAGGATACCGCGGCGCGGGAGCTGGTGCTGTCGTATCTGGCGTCGTCTGTGTCTGCGGAGGGGGAACTGCCGGGCCTTCAGGACGGCAGCCACGATTTAGCCGCTGCCAGCTGCGGCAAGGCGCTGTTTTTCGCCTGGGATGAAACGGGGGATGAACGCTACCGCAAGGCGGCGGACCGCTTGGCTGAACGGCTGAAAACCCAGCCCCGGTGCCCCTGCGGCAATTTTTGGCGGAAGGACACTTACCCGGACCAGGTGCGCTTGGACGCTCTGTATTTTTGCCAATCCTTCCGGGTGGAGCATGATATGCGGCTGGGCGATAAGCGCATGGCCAAGGACGTGGCGCTGCAATTTCAAAATGCCCGGAAATACCTGTTTGACGAAGAAGCGGGCTTGTACCGCCCGGCGCGAAATTTGAAAGCCCATGGCTTAACGCACCCGGAACCCTTTACGCTTTCCTCCGTGGGCCAGCTTTTGATGGCGCTGGCGGACTGCGTGGAAAAAATGGATATGCAGCTTTATGAGCATTACCGCGCTTTGGTGGATTTGTTCCGGGAAGCGGTGTTTGGCTTGCTGCCTTACGCCGGGAAAGAAACTGGTCTGTTTTCTGCCGCTATTACCCATCAAAGCAGCGAAAACGCCGCGGCGGGCAATGCTATGGTGATTGGCGCCTTGCTCAAGGGCATCCGGCTGGGCCTGCTGGACGAGGAAAAATACCTTCCTTCCGTCCGGCGCGCCTTTGAATTATTGACAGTGCGCTGGCCTTGGGACCAAGAAACAAAAGCGGAATGGGCCGGGCCCTATCTTATGGCGCTGGCCGAGTACAGGAGGGGATAAGAATGAAATGCTTGTATACCTCCAGCCGCAGCTGCACCGTGCTGTTGGATGAAAATGGCGATTATCGGGCGCGGTATTCCCGGCGTTTGGTGCTGAACGGAAAAGAAATCGGCGAAGAAAACCGGTCTGTTTTTTCTCTTTTCGATTTGTGGCCCGATATGGAATATACGCTTGAAGCGTGGGCGGACGAAACCAAGGAAGATGAAATTTGCTTCCATACGCAATATGAAAGCTGCACCCTGAACGTGAAGCGGTTTGGCGCCGCCGGCGACGGGGAAAAGGATGACACCGCTGCCCTGCAGGCGGCTATTTTGGCCTGCCCCCCGCGTGGCCGGGTGCTGATTCCGGCGGGCGAATATAAAACCGGTCCATTGTTTTTAAAGAGCCATACCACCCTTGAGCTCAAGCGCGGCGCCGTGCTGAAGCTGAAAACAGACAGGACGCAGTTTCCCATCCTGCCGGGCGTTACCTTTACCACCGATGAAAAGGACGAATACCTTCTGGGCTCCTGGGAGGGCAACCCCCTGGACGCTTTCGCTTCCGCCCTGACAGGCATTGGCGTGGAGGATGTATGCGTTATCGGCGAAGGAACTGTGGATGGCTGCGCGCCGCTGGGAGATTGGTGGGTGAACCCCAAGATCAAGCGCATCGCCTACCGGCCCAGGCTTTTCTATTTGAAGGACTGCCGGGATATTACCGTTCAGGGCGTTACCTTCCGCAACAGCCCGGCATGGAATTTGCACCCCACCTTCAGCGAAAATTTGAGCTTTTTGAACGTGCGGGTGGAAGCGCCCAGCAACAGCCCCAACACCGACGGCTTTGATCCGGAAAGCTGCAAGCATATCCGTATGTACGGCACTGTGTTTTCCGTGGGAGACGACTGCATCGCCATCAAAGCGGGAAAAATCTACATGGGCATGAAATACCATACGCCCTGCGAAGATATAGAAATCGCCTGGTGCTGTATGCTGGATGGTCACGGCGGCGTGACTGTTGGCAGCGAAAACGCCGGGGGCGTAAAGCATGTGCGGGTGCACCACTGCTTAATGCGCGGAAATGACCGGGGCCTGCGCGTCAAAACCCGCCGGGGCCGCGGAAAATACGCGGTATTGGACGATATCGTGTTTTCCGATGTAAACATGGAAGGCGTTCGCGCCCCGCTGGTGGTAAACAGCATGTATTTCTGCGACCCGGACGGCCGCACGGACTATGTGCAGAGCCGGGAAAAGCAGCCCGTGGACGATACCACGCCGGCCATCGGCAGCATCCGCTTTGAACGGGTGAACGCCATAAATTGTGAAGCCTGCGTCGGCTATATCCTGGGGCTGCCCGAAAGGCCCATCCGGGAAATCATCATCAAGGACTGCGTATTTACCTTCCATCCCGATGGCAAAGCGATGGTTCCGGCCATGGCCAACGGCGTGGAGGAATGCAAAGGCCAGGGCCTGATTGCCCGGTTTGTGGATTTTATCAAGCTGGACCATGTGCGCATGGAGGGCCTGCAGGGCAAGGAAACGGATTTCCAGGACTGCGGCGCCATAGAATAACGCTCATCATTACATTTTCATATTTATGAAGGAGGATGAATTACCATGGACATTCGCTATTCCTGCAATCAGCGCGATTTCAAGCGCTACACCACCGAAGAAACCCGGAAAGAGTTTCTGATCGAAAAACTGTTCGTCGAGGACGAAGTGACCGCCGTTTACAGCCATGTGGACCGCATGGTTACGGTGGGCATCATGCCTGTCAAGGAAAAAGTGAGCATCGATAAGGGCATCGATATCTGGCACAATTTCGGCACCGAATACTTCCTGGAGCGCCGGGAGTGCGGCATGTTCAACGTGGGCGGCGCGGGCAAAGTGACCGTGGACGGCACGGTGTATGAATTGGGCTACAAGGATTGCCTGTACATCACCAAAGGCGCGAAGGAAGTTTATTTTCAGAGTGACGACGCCGGCAAGCCCGCCAAATTCTATCTTGTTTCCGCTCCCGCCCATTGCAGCTATGAAAACAAGCTCATCAAAATCGCGGACGCGGCCAAGAAGCCCTGCGGCGCCGCTGAAACCAGCAATAAGCGCGTCATCAATCAGTTCATTCATCCTTCCGTGCTCAAAACCTGCCAGCTGTCCATGGGCATGACGGTGCTGGAGCCCGGCTCTGTGTGGAACACCATGCCCGCCCACACCCATGAGCGCCGCATGGAGGTTTATTTCTACTTTGAGGTGCCTCAGGATAACGTGGTGTTCCACATGATGGGGGAAGGCCAGGAGCCCCGCCACATCGTTATGCAGAATGAGCAG
>CAMOHY010000007.1 GCA_946615495.1 uncultured Clostridia bacterium | reverse complement strand
AAGGGCAACAGCACCGTGGTGCAGGGCAGCAACAAGGAATACCTGGCCATGCGGGACCATTTCAAAACCCTGTCGCCCAACACCAGCGCCGCCGACCTGCAATACATTTACGACCATATCGACGTGGACAGCTATATCGACTGGTTCGCCATCAAAATGTTCTACGGCGATTCCGACCCCGGCAATTTCATGTTCTATAAATTGCCCAGGGAAAGCGACAAATGGAAGTGCCTGCTCTTTGACACGGACTACGGCCTGTATATGTCCAACTTCAACAGCCCCTGGTCCTACCTGAAGGAAGCGGGCATGGGCCAGAAAAAAATCAACAACATCATTTTCCGCAAAATGATGGAATCGAACGAAATCCGGGAAAAATTCCTGACCCGCTTCGGCGAAATTTTTCAAACCCTCACAACGGAAGTGATGATTGCACAGCTGGACGAATGCGTGGCCCAGATCGAGCAGGAATTGCCCATGCACTATCAGCGCTGGGCGGGCAACCCCGACACCCGCATCATCAATTCCGATTCGCCTTCCTCTGCCGCCGGCTTGCTGCGCTACTGGCGCCAGCGCGTGGACCGGCTGAAAAACGTTATGACCCTCAGGCCTTACCGGCTCTGGGGCTACGTGCAGGAGCAGTTCCAGCTCAGCGACCTGCAAATGGCCCACTACTTCGGCCCCCGGCCCGCCGACCCGGAAGCAAAATAAAAATGGCCGCGGCATGCCGGAAGGAATTGACGGATTCGGCAAAAAAGTGTACTATAAAGAACGGATAACAACAGGAGGATGAACAAATATGAACGGCAATTTGACCTTTAACGACGTGGTGCACGGCTCCAGCTTTTCCGATTGGTTTGCCGATCAGCTTTCCAATTTTACGCCGCTGAACGTGGTTATCGCGCTGATTGTGGCCCTGGCCGCCGGCATCATCATCGCCATGGTGTATAAAAAAACTTATCGGGGCGTGCTTTATTCTCCCTCCTTTACGCTCACGCTCATTCTGCTTTGCCTGGTGACCACGCCTGTGGTCATGGCCATCGGCAGCAACGTGGCCCTGTCCATGGGCATGGTGGGCGCTCTGTCCATCGTGCGTTTCCGCACCGCCGTGAAGGACCCGCTGGATACCGCCTACATGTTCTGGGCCATCACCATGGGCATTTTGGTGGGCTCCAACGCGTATGTGATCGCGGTGGTGGCGCTGCTGGGCATCGCGGTGATTTTGCTGGCCATTTCTTACCTGCGGCTGCGCAATCCCAACGCTTACCTGCTGGTGCTGCATTATGACGAGGACGCCCAGGTGGACATTGAAAACACCCTGAAGCGCAACGTGCGCTTCTACCGCATGCGCTCCAAGACCGTCACCCGCTCCGGCGCGGAAATGACGGTGGAAATCCGGCTGGACCATCGGGTGAACATCGTCACCGACATGCTGGACATCAACGGCGTTTACGACGCCACCCTGGTGGCCTGCCAAACCGAAGCGGGGGCGTAAGCTATGGCCCTTCCCCTTCGCCATGAATTGAAATTTCTCGTTACCCGCACCCAATTGGAGGTGCTGCGCCACACCGTGGGCGCGGTGCTGAGCCTGGACCCCAACGCCGTCAAAAACGGCGGCAGCTATTTTATCCGCTCCCTGTACTTCGATACGGTGTACGACGACGCGCTCTACGATAAAATCGCCGGGGTCAAGGACCGGGATAAGTACCGCATGCGCATCTACAATATGTCCGACCGGGAAGTGTTCATGGAGTGCAAAACCAAGGTGGGCAACCTGATTTCCAAGCGCAGCGTGAAAATTTCCCGCGACCTGGCGGAGCAGTTGATCGCCGGGGACCCCACCGGCCTGGAAAACACCCAGAGCGGATTGCTGCGGGATGTTTACCGGGAAATGCGCACCCGGCTTTTGCACCCTGTGGTGATTGTGGACTATGAACGGGAAGCTTACCTGCATCCCGCCGAAGAGGTGCGCATCACCTTTGATATGCGGGTGCGCAGCGGGCTGGGCAGCATCGACCTGTTTAACCCCAAGGTGCCCACCGTGCCCGTGCTGGACCATGATGAAACCATCCTGGAGGTAAAATACAACCGGGTGCTTCCGCCCTATATCCGGGATGTGCTCTCCTTTGCCTGCCCGGAAGCGGTGCAAACCGCCGTTTCCAAGTATACCCTGTGCCGGCAGTACGAAGGAAAAGAATAAGCGACACGCAAGAAAAAACAGGAAAAGCCGAACCATTGAAAGGAGGGGTCTTCTCATGCAGCAAGCCGCTCACTACAAATGTCCCTGCTGCGGCGCTGCGCTCACCTTTGGCAGCCAGAGCCAGCAATTGGACTGTGCGTCCTGCGGCAATTCCTTCCCGCTGGACACCATAGAGCAATTGGAAAGCGCGCAGGTGCAGAACACCACCGACGAACAGCTGCAATGGCAGTACGCGGGGGGCGGCGGCTACACCCAGGAGGAAGCCGTTCATCTTCGCTCCTACCGCTGCCAGGCCTGCGGCGCGGAAATTGTTACCGATGAAACGGTGGCGGCCACGGAGTGCGTTTACTGCGGAAATCCCTCCGTCATGCCGGGCGTGCTTTCCGGCGCCTACCGGCCCGACGCCGTAATTCCCTTCAGAAAGAGCAAAAAAGAAGCCCAGGATGCGCTGCGGAACCACTGCAAGGGCAAAAAGCTGCTGCCCAAAGGCTTCATGGACGAAAACCGCATTGAAAAGGTGTCCGGCGTGTACGTGCCCTTCTGGCTGTTTGAGGCCGAGGCCGAGGCGGACTGCACCTACAACGCCACCAAGGTGTCCTCTCACCGGGAGGGCAATTACATGGTCACCCGCACCGCCCATTTTCTGCTGCGCCGGGGCGGCCATCTGGGCTTTAAAGCGGTGCCAGTGGACGGCTCCAGCAAAATGGACGATACCCTGATGGAATCCATCGAGCCTTACGACAGCGACAAGGCCGAGCAGTTTTCCACCGCGTTTTTAAGCGGCTACCAGGCCCAGCGCTACGACGTGGAGGCGGCGGACTGCCAGCCCCGCGCCAATGAGCGCATCCGCGCCAGCGTGTCCGCCACCATGGCCGCCACCGTGGCGGGCTACGCCACCGCCGTGCCCGTGAACACCCAGATTCAATTGCAGCACGGCCAGGTGCGCCAGGTGCTCATGCCGGTATGGATGCTTAACACCCGTTGGCAGGATAAGACCTACACCTTCGCCATGAACGCCCAAACGGGCCAATTCATCGGCGATTTGCCGGTGGACAAGGGCAAGTTCTGGAAGTGGCTCCTGGGGCTGGCGGTTCTCATCGGCGGCGGCGGCACGGCCTTGGCTTACCTGCTGTTCAATATGGGGGTGCTGTAAGATGAAAAAATTCCTTGCGATGCTCCTGATGCTGCTCTTGTTCGTTTCCCCCGCCCTGGCGGACCAAAGCCGGGTCATTGACGAGTCCGACGTGCTCACCGCCGACCAGGAAGCCGCCTTGGAAAAGGCCATCGCCCTCATCGGCGAACAGTACCAGTTCGATATCCTGCTGCTCACCAAGGACAGCATCGACGGCAAGGTGCCCCGGTACTACGCCGCCGACTACTACGATTATAACGGCTACGGCTACGGCGACAGCCACGACGGCACCATGCTGCTCCTGGTCACCGGCGGCGGCGAAGGCAACCGGGATTACACCATCGTGAATACGGGCAAGGGCGAAAAAGTCATGAGCGACAGCGCCATGTACGAAATCGAGGATGATATTCTGCCCTATCTGCGGATGAGCAATTATTCCACCGCCATGGCCCGGTTCGTCACCGGCGTGGAGGCCCGGCTGGCGGATTACACGCCCGCCCGCCGCACCGCGAAGGTGGCCCCCATCCTTATCCTCATCGGCGTGGCCGTCGGCGCCATCGTGGCCCTGGTGCTCAAAGGCCAAATGAAGACCGTGCGGCGCAAGGTCGGCGCTTCCTCCTATATCCGGGACGGCTCCTTCCATCTGAGCCGCGTGCAGGATATTTACCTGTACACCTCCACCACCCGCCGCAAAATCGAAACCCAGTCCTCCGGCGGCCACGGCGGCGGCGGCTTTACCGGCTCCTCCGGCACCCATCATACCAGCCACAGCGGAAAATTCTAAAAAAAAGAACCCCCAGTTGGGGGGTCTTTTTTTGTCCGTTCAAGCGTTTTCCTGGTCCCGGTTCCAGCATTCGTTTACCGCGCTGCCATCCCGATAGGTGGGCTCATAATCGGCGCTTTCTTCGTCGTCAGGGAGCCGGTCAGCCCATTCCTGCTCTTTCTTTTCTTTCTTATTGGGGTCCTTCATGGCGGCCTTCCTTTCTGCGCCCGGCTTTGGCCAGCGCATATCCCATATATTAATATACGCTTTTTTCTTCTTCAATTCCTCTCCCGTGGGGAAACAAAATGCGCATTTTTTAAAAAAGCCGAACATTTTCTTTAAAATACTCCAATTAATTCGTAAATTATCTTGATTTCAGCTTTGGCTTATGGTATTATTTACAAACGGAATTTTCATTCCGCCAATTCTTGATCGGGAGGGAACACCATGAAAAGATTGCTTGCCTTTGCCCTGTCCCTGGCCCTGCTGCTGAGCCTGTGCGCCTTTGCTTCCGCTGAAGGCGAATACAAGGACATCATCAACATTGCCGATAACGACCAGGGCGCGTCCTACGATTTGCACAAGGACACCTCCGTGAACGTGCGCAATATGCTGCGCGGCACCGTGTACGAGCAGCTGGTGACATTGAAGGCCAGCGGCGATATTGGCCCCGAACTGTGCGAAAGCTACGATATCAACGAAAACAGCACCGAATTTGTGTTCCACCTGCGCAAGAATGTAAAGTTCCATAACGGCAAGGATATGACCTCCGCCGACGTGGTGGCCTCCCTGAACCGCTGGCTGGAAAACTTCTCCACCGCCCGCAAGATGGTGGGCGACGCCCGCTTCCAGGCCGATGACGAGTACACCGTGAGCCTCAAGCTGGAAAACTCCGCCATCATGCTGCTGGACATGCTGGCCGGCGCTTCTCAGGCCGCGGTCATCTATCCCGCCGAAGCCATTGAAAACGTGAACCCGGACACCGGCTTTGTGCCCGTGGAATGGTTCATCGGCACCGGCCCCTACAAGTTCACCGAATGGGCGGTGGACCAGTATGTGCAATTGGACCGGTTTGACGATTACGCCCCCTACGGCGATGAAAACGCCGAGCTGGACGGCCTGTGGGGCTATAAGCACGCCTACACCAAGACGCTGAAATACTGGATCGTAAAGGATGCCGCCACCCGCTTCAACGGCCTGATGAGCGGCGATTACGACTTCGTGGTGAAGCTCACCGACGATTATATTCCCGTGCTGGACGGCAACCCCGATTACAACGTTTATTCCCAGCAGACCGGTATGATTAACCTGGTGTGGAACAAGCACAGCACCGATAAGTACCTGCGCCTTGCCTGCCAGGCCGTGGCCGACGCCGACGAGCTGAACACCGTCAACTACGGCACCTTGTACGACAATGACCCCTGCTTCATGGAAGACGGCCAGCCCGCCTGGTATACCAAAGCCGGCGGCGAATACTTCTGCCAGAACGATGTGGAAAAGGCCAAGGAGCTGTTGGCCCAGTCCTCCTGGGACGCTTCCCAGCCCATCCGCATTCTGGTGTCCACCGGCGGCCACGCGGAAGACATGCTGCTGGTGTTCCAGCAGGAAATCGCCCAGCTGGGCCTGACCGCCAAGCTGGAAATTGTGGACCGCAGCACCCTGAGCGAAAAGCGCAAGGACGATACCCTGTACGACGCGTATTTTACCACCTTCTCCTCCGTGCCCGTGCCTTCCCTGCGCAATTTCCTGGACCCCACCTACCCCGGCTTCTCCGATGATGAACAGCTTCAGGACCTGATGCACCAGATGACCACCGCCGGCAGCCGCGAGGACGCCTTCGCCGTTTGGGAGCAGATTCAGGCTTACTGCTACAGCGATTACGCGCCCATTCTGATGATGGGCCACTTCCACCAGGCCGCCGCCTGCACTGCCAAGCTGAGCGGCTACAACGTGTTCCTGACCACCAATTTCTGGAATGCCAAGCTGGAGAAGTAATTTTTCAATCAAGGAAAGGGGCATCCTGGGCGATCTGGGATGCCCCTTCCTGATTTGTTTCCCGGAGGATCCTCAATGAAAAAGTACATCCTCAAGCGTATCTTCACCCTGCTGCCCACGGTTTTTGTGGTGTCGGTGGTGGTGTTTCTGCTGGTGCATCTGACGCCGGGCGACCCTGCCGCCATGATGCTGGGCGACGACGCCACCATGGAGGATATTGCCGCGCTGCATACCAAGCTGGGGCTGGATGATCCGCTCTACATCCAGTACTTCCGCTGGATCGGCCGCTGCCTGCAGGGCGATTTCGGCACCTCCACCGCCGTTATCGGCCAGAAGGTGAGCGATATGGTGTTTTCCCATTTCCGGCCCACCCTTACCTTGGCGGTCTATTCCCAGCTCATCACCATTTTATTGGCCATCCCCACCGGCATTTTGGCCGCCCGCAAGCGGGGCCGCATCGCCGATTTTATCGCGTCCATCTTTTCCCTGCTGGGCATTTCCCTGCCCAGCTTCATGATGGGCCTGGGGCTGGTGCTGCTGGCGGCGGTGCATTTCCGCTGGCTGCCCGCGGCGGGGTATAAGGATTTGTTTGCCGATGGGCTGCTCCCCTTCCTGCGGTATATGACGCTGCCCGCCCTGTCCCTGGGGTTCATTCACGCGGCGTATATGATGCGCATGACCAAGGCCTCCATGTTGGAGGTGCTGGGCAGCGATTACATCAAAATGGCCCGCTCCAAGGGCGTCAAGGAGCGCTCCATCGTGGGCAAGCACGCCTTCCGAAACGCCCTGCTCACCATCATCACCGTGGTGGGCCAGGGGTTCATCAGCGCCTTGGCCGGGGCCGCGGTGGTGGAAAAGCTGTTCACCATTCCGGGCATTGGCACCCTGATGGTGGATTCCATCGAAAAGCGGGATTACCAGGTGATTCAGGCCATCACGCTGCTCATCGCCATGCTGAACGTGGTCATCAACCTCGTCATTGATCTGATTTACGGCCTGTGCGACCCGCGCATCCGCCTGGATTGATTCTTTTGCCCACCATGCTGCTTGGAGGATTTGCCATGCAAGGTCACTCTTCTTCCCCATCCATGAGCCGCGATGCCCTGCGTCAGGTGCGCCGGGAGCTGATTCGGGAACAGCGGATGGTGAATATTCGCCGGTTTTTGCACAACGGCCTGTCCGTCGTCGGGCTGGTGATTGTGCTTTTGATGCTGCTCACCGCCCTGTTCGCTCCCCTCATTACCGGGGCGCTGGGGGTGGACCCCTACACCAGCCTGGGCCGGGAAATGCGGCTGCAGCCGCCCTCCGCCGCGCATCCCTTCGGCACGGACAACGTGAACCGGGATGTGTTCGCCAGGGTGCTTTACGGGGCGCGCATTTCCATGACGGTGGGCTTTTTGGTGGGCCTTCTGTCTGCCCTGATCGGCGCCACCGTGGGCCTGTACGCCACGGTGAACCCCATATTGGACAATATCCTTATGCGCATCTGCGATGGGCTGAAGGCCATTCCCAATATCCTGCTGGCCATTACCCTCATGGCCGTGCTGGGCGCGAATATGCAGAATGTTATCATCAGCCTCACCATCGTAAGCATTCCGGGGGTGGCCCGCATCGCCCGGTCCCAGGCGCTGCTGGTGCGGGAGCAAACCTATGTGGAGGCCATGCGCGCCGCGGGGGCCAGCCGTTTCCGCATCCTGTGGCGGCATGTGATGCCCAATATCCTTTCCCCCATCATCGTGCAAATGACCTTCACCTTCGCTACCGCCATCATTTCCGAAGCCTCCCTGAGCTTTTTGGGGGCGGGCATACCCATTCCCGCGCCCAGCTGGGGCGGCATGCTCAAGGAAGCCCGCAGCTACATTTACAACGGCTGGTGGCTGGTGGTTTTTCCCGCCATCTTTACCGCCCTGTCCGTGCTGGGCTTTAACCTGTTCGGCGACGGCCTGCGGGACCTGATCGACCCCCTGTCCGGCCGGTAAAAAGGAGCGTGCCATGAAAGAAACGATTTTGCAGGTGAATGGCCTGAGCACCTCCTTTAAAACGGACCGGGGCTGGCTCAAGGCCATCGACGGCGTAACCTTCCAGGTGTACCGGGGCGAAATTTTGGGCATCGTGGGCGAAAGCGGCTGCGGCAAAAGCGTCACCAGCCAGTCCATCATGCGCTTATACGAGGAAAAACGGGTGGCCCGGTATACCGGGGAAATCATTTTGAACGGCAAAAGCCTGCTAAGTATTCCCTACCGCCAAATGCAGCATATCCGCGGCAGCGAAATCTCCATGATTTTTCAGGACGCCCTGTCCTCCCTGAACCCGGTGCTCAAGATCAGCGACCAATTGATGGAGCCCCTGCGCATCCATCAGCGCCTAAAGCGGGCCGAGGCCTGGCAGCAGGCGCTGAAAATGCTGCAATTGGTGGGCATTCCTGCCCCGGAAAAGCGCATGGAGCAATATCCCCACGAGCTGTCCGGCGGCATGCGCCAAAGGGTCATGATCGCCATCGCCTTGGCCTGCCGGCCCAAGCTGCTCATCGCCGATGAACCCACCACCGCCCTGGACGTGACCATTCAGGCCCAAATTATGGATTTGATCGTGGATTTGAACCGGCAAATGGAAATGGGCGTTATCCTTATCACCCATGATTTGGCCGTGGTGGCCCAAACCTGCCAGCGGGTAGCGGTCATGTACCTGGGGCAGATTGTGGAGGAGGGCGGCGTGCCGGATTTGTTTGACCGTCCCCTGCACCCCTACACCCAGGGGCTGCTTTCCTCCATTCCCCGGCTGGAGGGCGACCGCCGGGAAAGGCTGCATGTGATTTCGGGCACGGTGCCCCTGCTGCACCAAATGCCTCAGGGCTGCCGCTTTGCCCCCCGCTGCCCCTACGCCACCGGTCCTTGCCGCTCCGCTATGCCTGAACTGACAGCCATGGAAAACGGCCAACGGGTGCGCTGCTGGCGCGCCGTGGAAAAGGAGGCTTCCCATGCCTGACGCTTCCATCGTTCTAAGCGCACAGCAGGTGTCCACCTGGTTTCCCGTGCGCAACGCCCTGGGCCGGGTGGTGAACCACGTTAAGGCCGTGGAGGGCGTGAGCCTGAACCTAAAGGCGGGCGAAACCTACGGCCTGGTGGGCGAAAGCGGCTGCGGCAAATCCACCTTCGGCCGCACGCTGGTGCGCCTGCTGGAGCCTACCGCCGGCACCGTTTCCCTCTTCGGCGCCGATATTTCCCACCTGAGCGAAAAAGAAATGCTGCGCTTCCGCCGGGATATCCAAATCGTGTTTCAGGACCCTTACACCTCCTTAAACCCCCGCCAGCGCATTGGCAGCATGCTCATGGAGGTGCAAGCCATCCATCATATCGGGCAAAATAGGGATGAGCGCATGGCCCGCGCCATGGATATTTTGGGCCAGGTTGGCATGCTGAAGGAGCATTTTTTCCGTTATCCCCATGAGTTTTCCGGCGGCCAGCGCCAGCGCATCGGCCTGGCCAGGGCCTTGATTCTGGATCCTAAGGTCATTATCTGCGATGAGCCCGTGTCTGCCCTGGATGTGTCCATCCAGTCCCAAATCATCAATCTGCTCAGGGATTTGCAGCAGCAGCGGGGCCTGAGCTACGTTTTCATCTCCCACGATATGAGCGTTATCAAGTACATTTCCGACCGGGTGGGCGTTATGTACCTGGGCCATCTGGTGGAGCAGGCGGACACGGACGAGCTGTTCGCCCATCCCCTTCACCCCTACACCCGCACGCTCATGAGCGCCGTGCCCTCCATTGACCCGCGGGACACCACCCGGCGCATCGTTCTGGAAGGCGATCTGCCCTCCCCCATTGACCCGCCCTCCGGCTGCGTGTTCCACACACGCTGCCCCCAGGCCTGCCCCGGCTGCGCCGCCGCCCCGCCCGCCTGGCAGGAAGTGCGCCCCGGCCATTTTGTCGCCTGCCCGCTTTGCAGCGGGAAATAAAGAAAAAAGATAAGCAGCGTTTTTCAAGCGAAAGAGCCTGAAAAAACGCTGCTTTTTCTATGAATTCATAGGCTACAATATGAATGAGAAAGCATTGATGAGGAAATCTGCCGCAGAAAGATTGTCTGTTTGGGCGGCTCCCGAAGGGTATGACGCCGACCATCACAGTACATAGGGATGAGCGCACGGGCGTAGCCGTGGCGCGTGTCGGCGGCTCCCGAAGGGTATGACGCCGACCATCACAGTATAACCGGCACCGGTTCATGCAGCGTCATGGAATCGGGCGTGACCAGGCAATCGTAGGCCAACAGCCGGACGCCCGCCTGATTCGCATGGCGAAGGGCTTCCCCGAAGGCGGGATGGGTGTTCCAATTGGGCGAAAAGCGGGTAGGGCCCCGCATTTGGATAACGAACAGCGCCGCCGCCCCATACCCTGCCAAAACACATTTTTCCAATTCCTTCAAATGCTTTACGCCCCGCTCCGTGGGCGCGTCGGGAAACAGGGCGGCGCCGTTTTCCTCTAAGGTTACGCCCTTCACCTCCACGAAGGTTTTCTTTTCCCCCTGCTCCAAATAAAAATCCAGCCGGGACGCGCCGAAAACCGTTTCCGGCCGCAGGAGGGTGAGCCCCGGAAACAGGCGGGGCAGCGCTTCCTGGGCGGCGCGGTTGGGGGCTTGGCTGTCCATGTTGATGAACAGGCGGCCCTTTTCCACCGCCACCAGGTCGCACCGGGTTTTCCGCTTGGGCTGATGGCTCACGGAAAGGGTGACGCGGGCGCCGGGAATCAGCAGCTCCGCGCACCGGCCCGTGTTCTTTACGTGGCAGATTTCCACGCCGTTTTCCGTTTCCACGTGAGCGATAAACCGGTTGGGCCTGCGCAGAAAGGCGCCGGAAATCACTTCGTCATACAGCTTCATGTATATTTCACATCCGTTTTTTCTTTTGCATAGCCTGCCACAGTTCATCCGCCGTCTGCCCCTGGCTCTGCTTGGGGGCAGGCTTTTTCCTGTCGGGCCGCGCCTTGGGCTTTGCTTCCTTTCTTTCTTCCTTTTCCGCCCTGTGCAGCCACTTTTCCCAGGGCAGGCGGCGCTGCGCCACATCCAGCGTAAACAGGCACAGGGCCAGCAGCATGCACGGCCTTGCCATATCCCGCCGGGCCACGGCCTGGTTGGCGGCGCCCTGAAACAATTCCTCCGGACTTTCCACAATGCTGCCGCCCGTTTGCCGGGCCAGGCGCTCCAGGGCGTCGCCCGCCGCGAAGCGCAAATCGTATTCCCTGGAATAGCTTTTGACCGCGCCGCCCTCCAGCGTGAGGGGCGCATGGTCCCCCTCCCGGTATTCCACCGTCACCGCATATGCGCCGGGGCCCGCGTCGGGCAAAAGGGCTTCATAGGTGTCCGGGGAAACGGCGGACAGGGCAAGCGTTTCCTGCCTGCCGTCCGGCAAAAGAACGGTGGCTGCTGCCGAGCCAAAGGGGGAGGCCTCCGGCGCGGTATAGCGCAGCGTATCGCCGTCCACCTCCATTTTTCCTGCCTGCTGCCCCGCGGGCAGCACCTGGGAAAGCACATTGCCGAAAAAAGCGGAGGCCTGGTCCCACAGAAGGAAGCTTTCGGACCAATCGCCGGCGATATCGCTGGTCCAGCAAATCACCCGGCCCGCGCCGTACTGCCACCAGGCCAGAATGGGTTCCTCCCGGTCGCTCATCAGGCTCACGGTGGCCAAGGGCTTTTCCGTGGTGCCCAGGTAGCCCGTAAGCTGCGGGAAGCCCGCAAAATCCGTAAGCGGGCCCGCTTCCGTCACGATGGGGGTGAACACCCGGTTTTGAATGTACGCGCCGGAAAGCATCATGGTTTCCTTGGTAAAAATCTTGGGCACATTGTCAAACTCATTGGCGCTCCAGGCCCGGCCGCCGCCTTCCTCGGCCATGGCCGTCAGCAGCCGCTCATTGGCCCCGGTGCCAACGGCCACCGTGGTCAGCGTGATGCCTCCCTCCGCCATGGCCCGGATCACCGGCTCAAAGCCCTGATCGCCCGGTTCGCCGTCGGTGAGGAAAATCACGTGTTTTTTCGCGGCGCCGGATTCGGAAAGCGCCTCGTACGCCGCAAGGAGCGGCGAATAGAACGCCGTGCCGCCGCCGGGCCGGATGGTGCCGATTTGCTGCTGAATAGCCTCCAGATTTTCGGCCTTTTGCAGCCGCACCACCCATTGGGCCGAATCATCAAAGGCGATAACGCCGATTTCATCGGTGGGCAGCAGCACTTCGGCGGCCCTGGCCGCGGCCTCCTTGGCCACCTCCAGCCGCGTGACGCCGTAGCGGCCCTCCGTCATAGAGCCCGATTTATCCAGGGCCAGCACCAGGGAAAGGGACGGGATATTCACTGTGGACTTTACGTCTATGGTAACCGGCAGCATATCTTCCAGACTGCTTCCCCGGTAGCCGCCCAGGGCGTAGCTTTGGCTGCCGCCAAAAACCGCCAGCCCGCGGCCCAGGGTGCGCACCGCGTCCTGAAGGGCGGAAAGCTGATTATCGCTTAATTCATCCGCATCCACATCGCACAGGGCAATGGCATGGTAGGCCCGCAGGGACGCGGCTTCCTTGGGAATTTCGCCGGAGGAAATCACCGTGCAGTTCATGCCCGCGGCCTCAAGCAGCTTCTTCAGCTCCCGGCCCGCGCTATCCCGGCCCTCCGCAATCAGGATATGGGGCGCGCCCTGCACCGCCATATACGCGCCCAGCCGGTTATTGGCCCCCACGGTGTCGCCGGGGAGCACGATTTGGGCTTCGTAGGTGGCCACGCCGGCTTCCGCCGCCACGCCGGAAAAGGTGAACACGTTTTCCCCCTTCCTCAGCACCACGTCCCGCGCGTCCTGGGACGCTCGGTTGGAGGAAAGCAGCAGCGTGGCTTCCCCTTCCCGGTTGCTGTCCACCGTGACGGTGACGGAAAAGGCCTGGCCCTGATAGACCACGGAAGGCGCTTCCACCTTGGATACCTGGGCGTCCGCCTCCGCCGCGCCCTGCGCCTTGAGGATGCGAACCGGAATGCCCCGCGCAGCCAGGGCCGCCGCGTCCGCCTGGTCAATGAGTCCATCGGTAATCACGGCCACCGTTCCGGCCGCGTCGGAGGGCAGCAGGGCCCCGGCCAGGGAAAGGGCCGCGCCCAGGTCGCTGCCATCAGCGTCTACGCCGCTTTCCAAGGAAGAGAGCGCGGGCTTATCGCTCAGCGGCGCCTCCACCATAGCGTCCTTTCCAAAGGCGATCACGCCCGTTTTCTGTCCGCTTGGCGCGGCCTTGAGCGCTTCGTTGGCCATCCGCATCATCTCATCCCGCTGGGGCAGGGCGGAAGCGGAAGCGTCCAGCAAAAGAAAGGCAGCTTTTTCCCCGCTGCTTCCCAGCACCGAAAAGCCGCACACCGCCAAGGCGCAAAGCAGCGCCGCCGCGCCGTGCAGCCCAAGGGACAGGCGGGCTTTGCGCGTTTTGGCCGGATACTTTTTCAGCATGGCAAACAGCGCCGCGGCGATGACCGCCGTCAAAGCGCCCAGCAGCCCCAGCCGTTCAATATGCACCCACACGGCGGCTCAGCCCTCCTTCCAGCAAAATGAGCAAAAGCGCGGCCAGCAAAAGCCAGCCCGTTATTTCCTGCTGGCCCGTACGCGGGCCGGCTTCTCCCTCATAAACGGTTTCGGCGGCGGCGCGCACATCGCTTTCCCCAGGCTCCATGACCATGGCAAAGGGATATTCCTTTCCCTCCGCGCGCAGGCGGTACAGCCCGGCTTCCCCGGTGTCCGCAAACACGCCCATGTCCTCCACAAAAAGCGTGCGGCCCAAGGGCGTTGTCACCTGCCCGCCTGCGCTCAGCGTCAGGCTTTGGCCGCATTTTCCGTCCTTCACGCCCTCATCCTGGGGGGCCAGGTAAGAAAGAATATTCTGAATCATCACGGGAAAATCGTATTTCAGCGGCAGGTTGCTGTCATGCAAATCAAACCCCAGCGCCGCCCAATCCTCGCCCCAGACGCCCACGGCGTCCTGCCCGCAGCGGAGGAAGGCCTCCCCGCCGGACAGGGGCCGGTACTGACGCAAAGCCACGCCGGACAGGGTAAGATACCGGGTCAAAGCCTCCGCGCCCGCGGAGGACGCCAGAGAAAGCGGGTCCTCCGCCGCCTGGACTTCCCCAGCGGTTACAGGCGGAAAACCGGCGCTTCGGGAAAAAACCACCGTGTCCCCATCCCGCACATATAGCTTTACGCCCTCCAAGCCGTCCCATTCCTCCTGGGTCGTGCGGATGAGGCGCACATCCTGGCGCAATTGGAGGGCATGCTCCAGAAATGTGTTGCTGCCCGCCAGGGCCACCTTGGTTTCCCCCGCGTCCCGCCGCACGAAATAGGCGGCGTTATCCGTTTCGATGGCGTCCTCGTCCACCAAACGGGCAAGAAGGATTTGGGCGTTTTCCGGCGCGCGGAAAAAGACGGACACATTTTCGCCTTCCCCGGCAAAAACCCGCTTAGCGTCGCACAGCGCGCCATCGGCGGAGCATTCCACGGTCAGCTCCGCGTCCTTCCCATAATTGGCGATGCGCGCCACCGCCGTATCCCCCACGGCCGTGAAGGAAAGCAAGGCCCGGTTTTCCGCGCCCTGGCCGCAGCCGATCACCGTGACGCCGGGCTGGGGAAAAAAGCTGTCCGAAAAAATCAGGATCGTGACCCCGCCCAGCTCCGCGTCCATGGCGCGGGCCAGGGACAGCGCCGGGCTCAAGTCCGCCCCCGTGTTTTCGGCGCGGAGAGAGGAAAGGGCTTCCCGCGCCAGGCTCCTGTCCAAAGACCGGGACAGCGCCTGCCTTGTTTCCCCGCCAACGCTCAGGATGGTCAAAGGAGCGTCGGACCGCATGGCGTTTATATGCTCCCGCGCTTTTTCCACCGCCGTTTCCAGCCGGGAAACGCCGTTTTCCTTTGCCTGCATGCTGGCCGAGCAATCGAAAATCATCACCGTTTCCCCGGCCACCCTGCCCGGCAGCGCGGGCCGCATGAGCGAAAAAGCCAGCAGCGCGGCAATGAGCAATTGCAGCAGCATCAGCGCGTTTTTCCTCAGCCGCTGAAAGGGATGGGCGGCGCTTGCGTCCTCCGCCGTCTGCCGCCACAAAAGGGTAGAGGGCACCGGCAGGTCCGTATGCTTCCGGCGCAGGAAATACAGCGCCAGAATCAGCGCCGGAGCCAGAAAGCCGATTGCCCCCAGGGGCTGCAAAAAGTTCATTTTGTTACTCCTCTGTTTAGAACGCCCGGCGCCAGGCCCTTCGGGCCAGCGCCTTGCTTTTTATTCCAGAATGCCCGATTGCAGGAATTGGCGGATGAGCACATCCTCCGCCTTTTCGCCCGTGTCCATGAGCACATAAGGCGCGCCGTTTTTATGGCAGTTTTCCCGCACCGAAAGCAAAAAGCGGTTCAGCCTGTCCTGATACTGCCTGAGAAGCCGCTCATCCACCGTCAGGGAAAGGGCGGGCGCGCCTTCGCTGTCCAGCAGCCGGAGCGCGCCGGAATAAGCCGGACGAAGCTCCTGCGGGGACAGCACCTGGACGGCGCACACCTCCTGGCCGCGAAAACGGAGAGCGGAAAAAAGCTTTTGCCCCGCGTCCTCCCATAAAAAATCGCTGATGGTTAGGGTAAGCCCCTTGGGGTAGGGCGTAAGGGCGCGAACGAGCTGAGACAAATCCGCCTGCCCCTTGGGCGTATAAGCCGCGGCAAAGGAAGAAAGGCGCAAATAATCCCGCCTGCCCGTGCCAAAGGGCGCGGCGGACACGCCGCCTTCCCCGGCGATCGCGATACGCACGCGGTCCCCGCCGCTCAGAGCGGCATAAGCGTAGGCTTCCGCGATTTGGCAGGCGCAGGGCCACTTTTCGCCCATGGAGGCCGTGCCGTCCAGCAGGATGGTGATATGGGCCTCCTGTTCCTCCATGAACAGCTTCAAAAACAGCTTATCAAACCGCGCGTAGGCGTTCCAGTCGATGCGGCGGATATCGTCGCCCGGCGCGTATTCCCGAAAATCCGAAAACTCCGCCGATGTGCCCAGCATGCGGGAGGCCCGGCTGCCTCCGGCTCCCCCGCGGGCGCGGGAAAGCAGCCGGGGCCGCAGCGCGTCCAGCTTATGCAGAAATTGCTCGTCAAGCATGGGCTTTTCCCACTTCTTCCATCAGGGCGCTAATCACCTGGTCCACGCTCACGCCGTCAGCCAGGGCGTCAAAATTCAGGGCCAGGCGGTGGCGCAGGCAGGCGGGAGCCACATAGCGGATATCCTCAAAGGCCACATTGTACCGGCCTTCATTCAGCGCCCGCACGCGGGCAGCGGAGATCATGGCCTGGGCGGCGCGGGGGCTGGCCCCGAAGCGCAGATATTTTTTGGTAATTTCCGGCGCGTTTTCCTCCTGGGGATGGGTGGCAAGAATCAGCCGCAGCGCAAAATCCTGCACCGCTTGGGCCAGAGGCACCTGACGGGCCACCGCCCGAAGGGCCAAAATGTCCTGGCCGTCCGCGGCGGGCTGGGCCTGCTCCTCCTCCGTTTTCACCGTCATATCCACGATCTGGTGCAATTCAGAAAGGGATGGAAAGGGCACGTTCACCTTCAGCATGAACCGGTCCAGCTGCGCTTCCGGCAAGGGATAGGTGCCTTCCTGCTCCACCGGATTTTGGGTGGCCAGCACAAAATAGGGCTCCGGCAGGGCGCGGGTTTCTCCCGCCACGGTGACATGATGCTCCTGCATGGCCTCCAGCAGGGCCGACTGGGTTTTGGGCGTGGCGCGGTTGATTTCATCCGCCAGCACAATGGAGGAAAACAGCGGCCCCGGCTGGAAGGAAAAGGCGCTGCCCGCCTCCGTTTTCACCACGATGTTGGTGCCCGTAATATCGGCGGGCATCAAATCAGGCGTAAACTGGATGCGTGAAAAGGGCAATTGCAGCGCGTGGGACAGGGCGCGCACCAGCCTTGTCTTTCCCAGGCCGGGCACGCCCTCCAGCAGCACGTTTCCGCCCGCCACCACGGCGATGAGCAAATGCTCCACCACCGCGTCCTGCCCCACGATCTCTTTTTTGATTTCCCGGCGAATAGCGCCCAGTTTTTCAGAAAAATCCTTAATTTCCTGCTGTGTCAGCATGGCTGATCTCCCACCTTACTGTGATATTATTCTGTAATGGCTGAAAAATAGTCGTTCACCCAGGCCTGCTCCCGGCTGGGCAGGTCCTGCTGCGCCATGGCCTGGGCCGCGGCGGCCTCATATTCCGCCGCCACCTGGCGGTAGGGCACCTGGCCGTTCAGGCTGCCCAGCCCCGGCCCGGACTGGATTTGCAGGCTTTCCCCCGCGCCCATGGCGCCGCTTTCCTGAATATCGGTTTCAGCTGCCTCCAGGCGGGTGGGGTCGTAAATGGCTTCATAGGCGTTTTCCCGATATTCGGCCTTGTCGCTTCCCTGGCCCCGCTGGCGGCCGGTATCCTCCTTGTAGCCCGCGTCCTCATGGGTGGTACCCCGGCCCGCGCCGCCGCCTTCGCCTTCCCCCTGCCCTTGGCCCGCGCCGGTGCCTTGACCCGTGCCTTCGCCCTGGCCCTTGCCTTGGCCGGACAGCTGGCCCGCTGCGTTTCCGTTCAGGGCGCGCATTTGGGAAAGCATACTTTCCATCCGGGACAGGGCGGACAGCATATCCTGCATGGACAGGCCGCTCAGGGCGGCGCTCAATTGGCTCATATCGCCGTTTAGCACGGCGCTGGCCGCGCTTTGCATCGCCTGGGCGGCGGCCCCGTCCATCATGGACGCTGCCTGGGCCAGGCTCTGCGCGCCTGCCTCCCCCTGCTGCATAAGGCTTTGGGCCGCTTGATCCATAGCCTCCTGCTGGCCGCTTTTCACCGCTTCCGCCAATTCGGAAAGCCCCGCCTCGTTCAGCGCCTGGGCGGATGCCTCCGGGCTGGAGGCGCTGCGCAGCTTTTCCAGCCGCTTTTCCGCGTCGTCCAGGGCCAAATAGGCGTCCCGCTCCTGCCGCGCCGAACGCAGCTGACGCTCCAGATCGGAAAGGATTTTTCGCATTTCCTGCGTTTCCCGCAAGGAAGAATCGCCCGCAAGCTTTTCTTCTTCCTGCTTTGCCAATTGCAGCGCTTCCTCCATGCGTTTATTGAATTGCTCTATCCGGGCAAGGGCCTGGGCCTGCGGGTCCGGCAGCAAAGAAACGCCGCCCATGAGCAGCATCAGCGCGGCAAACGCCGACAGCAGCTTTTTGCTCCGCGGCAGGGGAATTTTTCGCGCATCCAGCGCCTGCAGGGCCTGGCAAGCGTCCTGCCGCTGCAATTCAGCCATGGCGCTGTCTTCGTTCCTGAGCATCAGAGCCGTCTGCGCCCGCTCCTTCAGGCCGCATTGATCCGCCGCCAGCGCCGCCGTTTCCTCCCGGATAGGCCAAATGAACCCAACCAGGCCGGACGCGCAGCCCCCGGCGGCTGTAAGGGCCGCCGCCAGCCGCCATTTTTCCGGCAGGGGAAAGAAATATGCCGTTAGCAGCACCGCAAGCCCCGCCGCCGCGCCGCACAGCATTCCCCATCCTCCGGCGCGGCAAAGGCGCGCAAGCCGGAGCCTTTTTTTGACGGGCCCCAGGGCCCGGTTCAGCCTATCCTTCATTGCTTTTTCCTTTTCCGCCGGATGGGATTTTTCCTGGGCCGCACCGCCAGGGCGGATAAAACGATCAGCACGGCGGACAGCGCCAGCATAACGCCCATGTTGATATACGTAAACGTACGGAAGGAAAGGGCGTTTAAAATATCAGAATAGTAATAGCTGTTTCCAAGGGAATAGAAGGTGTTGTTGAGCAGGCCCGTTTGGTCCATGAGCAGGGTAAACAGCCCCAGGCCGGGGTTTACGTACAGGATGGGCGGCATCAGGGCGGCAATATCCTTCATGCTCATATTGGCCAGGGTCGCGGAAACGTTGGGATTGTTGTCCACCAATTCGCGCAGCGTCCGGCTGACCCCCATAAACAAGGGCAGCAGCGTGCCCACGCCGATAGCGAAAATGATAAGATAAGCCGTCACCGTGGCCGCCACCGTTTTTTTGAACAGGGAGGAGGCAAACAGGCCCACGCAGGCCGCCGCGAAGGCGCATACCAGCAAAAACAGGAAGGAAAACAGGGCCAGATGCAGGCTCAAGCCGCCGACGGCCAGCACCGCGCAGGTCATGGGCAGGCCGGAAAGCACCACCAGCGCCAGGAAGGCGTAAGCCTCCAGCAATTTGCCCATCACAATGCGCATGCTGCCCGTATTTGTTACCAGCAGCAGCTCCAGCGTCTGCCGCTCTCTTTCGCCGGAAATGCTGCCCGCCGTCATGGCCGGGGCCACCAGCACCACCAGGAAAAATTGCAGCACGGTAAGCATGATATACTGGTCCACATTCTGCCGCATGGCGGTAATGGAAAGCCCGCTTTGGCTCATGGTGAGCACGCTGGACACGGCAAAGGCCAGGGGCAGCAGCGCGTAGAGCGTGATGATGAGCGGCGTGCGCATGGTGCGCATGCGCCGCCGGGCGGAGGAAGCCAAAATGGGATTAAGCATCTGCCGTCACCTCCATAAACACTTTTTCCAGGTTCAAAGGCGCGCGGTGGAAATCGGCCACGCGCACGCCGCCCTGCATGAGCATGGAAAGCAGATAAGCGGCCGCCTCCTCCCCCGCGGGCAGCTTGACGCGGAGTAAGCCCGGCCCCTCCTGGCCGATGGCCGTTACGCCGGGGCACTGGCGGGCGATGCGCACCGCCTCATCCGTTTCGCCGTCCGAAAGCAGGCGCACCTCCACCGGCGCGTCGCCGTTCATTTTTTCATTCAGCGCTTCCACCGAGCCGGAGAATACCAGCTTGCCATGGTCGATGATGGTCAGCGCGTCGCACATTTCGGCCAGCTCCGGCAGGATATGGGAGGAAATGAGCACCGTTTTGCCCATTTCCCGCAGGGTGCGCAGGATATTTTTCATATCCGCCCGCGCCCGCGGGTCCATGCCGCTGGCGGGCTCATCCAGAATGAGCAGCTTGGGGTCGTGAATAAGGGCGTGGGCCATGCACAGCCGCTGCTTCATGCCGCGGGACAGGGAGTTGACGTAGGCGTCCCGCTTATCCGCAAGGCCCACCAGGTCCAGCAGCTGGCCGGTCATTTTCTTTCTCTGCTCCGCCCGGATGCCATAGCAGCGGGCATAAAAATCCAGGTATTCCCAGGCCTTCAGGTTATCGTACACGCCGAAAAAGTCCGGCATATAGCCCACCATTTCCCGGATGCGCCGGGGATTTTTCTTCAAATTCACGCCGTCCAGCACCACATCGCCGGAGGACGGGGCCAAAAGGGTGGCCAGGATGCGCATGGTGGTGGTCTTTCCCGCGCCGTTGGGGCCGACAAAGCCGTGCAATTCGCCGTCCCCAATGGTCAGGGAAAGATGGTCCAGCGCCAGGAAAGAGCCGTAATACCTTGTCAATTCCTTGGTTTCCAGCATGTTACTTCACCTTCCCTTCCGCTTCCAGTGTGGGCGCGAATATGGAATAATAGCTTTCGCCGGCGCCAAGCAGCTCAAACATCACAAATACCCGGCCATCCTGCACGCAGCAGGCCGTCATATCGCTGCCCCAGGCGGCGCCGGACTTGAATTCCCGCCAATCCCGATGCACAAAGTCGTAGGCGTAGCATTGCATCGTTTCGCTGTAATAGGACTTGCAGGCGGCCCGCAGGGAGGTCACGGTCCATTCCTCCGCGTGGGGAAGATCAAAGCAGAAAACAGGATGGTCCGCCAGGCGGTAATCGTCGCTGCCCGTCGCCGCTTCGCCGGTGAAAACGGGCTCGCCGCCCTCCACCTTGGCGCAGGTAGGCTGAATGGTGCCCGGCGCGTAGTACACGCTTCCATTGTCTCCCCGCGCCTGGTAATCCACGCTCAGGCTTACAATGCCCCGGTGGACGACGCGGTCAATCCGCTTTCCGTCCACCTGCAGCTCCGCCGGGTTCAATTCATCGTTGAAGGCCACGAAGCGGAAGAAGGTGCTGTAATCGCCATAGATTTGATAGCTGCCAGAAAACACGTTGCTGAGCAGGGTGTAGGTAGCGTCCCGCGCTTCCCGCTCCTCCTGGCTGATGTTTGCCTCTTTTCCCTGCTGTTCTTCCGGGTACAGGTAGGCGTAAATCTGGCTGTAGTAGCTGGAATCCGGGTTGTTTCGCACGTATACGCCGTTCAGGAACAGGTTCTTTTTGTTATCCGCCTTTTCCACCAAAGAAAATTCAGCGCTTTCGCCGGGCGCCAGGTCCGGCACGGTGCAAAAGCCGAAGGAGGTGAACACCACGCCGCCGCGCAGGGCGTATTCGCTGCCATTATAAACTGTGCCCGCCAGCCCTTGGCTGATGGGATGAATTTGGGCGCGCACATCCATTTGCTTTTTCTCCCGCAAAGGGATGCGCAGGCTCTGCAGGCTCCAGGGCGCGCCAAAGGAAACGCCCACCGCCTCCTCCCGGCCCAGCAGGTAGCGGAAGCGGAGCAAATTGGGCTCTGCCTTCACAGCGCCGTCGATGTCGTCATAGAAATAATAGGCGTTGGTGGCGAGCAGGCGCACATCCTGCCCCGCCACGGAAAGAGTATGCTCCTTTCCATCGTTCACCGTCACCACCGCGAAGGTGGAGGGAGCCGCGCCGTCATCCAAATCGTAATGGGTCATGGTGGCGGCCATGGGCGCGGCAAAGTTTGCAGCCTGGCCCATCAGCGCAATCGCGGCCACGCACAGGCCGGTCAAAATCGGGAAAAAGCCCCATATGAGCTCCCGCTTGTCCCATTTTTTCAGCAGCAAATAGCCGCCCACGCCGCCCAGCGCCAAATACGCCCCCAGCACCAGCAGCATGGGCAGGGCCGACGAGGTGTTTGGGACCTTCGACGCGCGGGCGAAGGATTCCGCGTCCCAATAAACGTCGTCGCTGCGGGCTTGGTCGTTTAGTTTGTTCTGGTATACCCTGGGCGCGTCCTGAATCAACAGGCGCTGCAAAAGGGTATGCTTGAGCTGCCAGGTATCCAGCGCCGTATCGCCCCAGGAAAAAGCCGCGGTGTACACCACGCCGCTGCCCGCCTTTTCCCGCATGAGCACGGGCACGCCCTCGTTCCAAACGATGGGCGTGCCGCCCTGGGGCTGGGTGAGCAGTACGTTTTCTCCCGCAGGCGGTTCGTTTACATGAAGATAAGCCGCCAGCGCGGGCGTAACATCCGCCTTGTACCCCACCTTGCCGGGCAAAACGCCCGTCCATTCCTGAAAGACGGGATAAATGGACGCCGCGTCCGCCCCGCCTCCCAGCACCAAAACGCCCCCGGCCTGCAGCCAGCGGCCAACCGCCTCGGTTTGGGCCCGGCTCAGGCGGGTGGCGTCAAACTGGTCCACCACCAGAATATCAAAGCTGGAAAGCAGCTGGTCGCTGTCGGGCAGGGTAGCTTCGTCCAGCGTTACGGTGCGCCACAATTCGCCGCGATGGAGCGCGTCGTTATCCTTGGTAATATTCATATAATAGAGGCTGATGGGGTCCTCCGTCAGCACGCCCACCAGCAAGCAGGAGGGGTCGACCACCCGCGCGGGCGATACCGAAGAGGCGCACACCTGCCGGCCGCCTTCCACCCATTCCACGGTGTAGCTGGCCTGCTTAAAATAGGACCGGATGGGCAAAACGGCCTGACGCCTTGCGCCGGAGGCCAGGTTCATGGGCAATTCATAGCGGTCATACTGGTCCCGGCTCACATACACGTTCACCGCCAGCACGCCGCTCCTGTCCGGCCCGTTATTTTCCACCGTCAGCCGCAGGGGCATAGGGCGGGAATAGGTAATCAGCCCTTCATAGCCGATGGATAAATCCCTGAATATAACGCTTTCTCCCGCCGCGTCCTCCGCCACCGCGGCGGAAAGAAGCAGCGCCAGCAGCAGCGCCGCAAAAAACAAGCTACGGTGCACAGCCTTCATAACGTCCTGTTTCCCCTCTTTCTTTTTTGATGCGTATTGCGCGCACGGCGCACAAATATATAAACGCACCGGCGACTTGTTTTGTTCCACACAACGGAAAAAAATCCTTCTTTTTTCTTTTTTAAGATAAAAAAGCCGCTTCTGACGAAACGGCTCAGGCTGTCGACAAACCTCTGGGAAAGTATGAAAGGGCCGCAGTCCTTTCATCAACAATCCGCAGGGCCGATGCGTTTACGCGCACGCTTTCTTGTTTTCCCGTCATGCTTCGCGGCGCTG
>CAMOHY010000006.1 GCA_946615495.1 uncultured Clostridia bacterium | reverse complement strand
AGACTGCTTGCAGACTTTCGATGTCAGAGCATCGACTTTGTCGATGCTCTGACCGGGGCTGCGTGTTGCACGCAGCCCCGGTTTAATTGGCGTGCACATCACCAAGTAACATCCAGCAGGTTGTATCCGCTGGCAAGTGTGTTCAAAATCACTTTTCCATCATCCGTAATGATGGGTTCATTTCTGTACTTGGCTTCCAGAGCCAGTGTTCCGTCCTGTGTGTACACTCCATAATTGCTATTTTCTATAGAGCGGAATACGATCAGCCTTCCATCTCCGCGGATTTGGCCAATGCTGCTATCCCCAATGCTCCATTTCTTGCCGGTAGGAGACGTGAAGCGGTATCTATTGGTGCTGAGCTGCTCATACACTGTGCTGCCAATGACCGTGTAATCCGGGCTGCCATCAGGAATGGAAGAGGTGATTTCACCGCTTTCGATGCACACAAAGCAGCGCATTCCATTCTTTACCGCGGAAACATAGCCGTTGCATTCATACGGGTCCACGGTTTGCTTGCTGGTGGGAAAGCCCTCATACTCACAGGGCACCACTACGCGGCCCAGGCTGTAAGAATATAGGCCAAACCGCTCATTTTCCGAAATTACGGCATAATTTTCGCTGACGGAAGCGATGGTATAGCTGCCCAGCGGCATCAGCCATTCGCCGTTGAGGGTGCAAACGCCCATCTGTTTATTGCCGCTGAAATCGGTTCGCGTAAGCTGAAACAGCAAACCGCGCCGGGTATTTACTTCCTTAGCGGCGGTAAAGCCGTCCAGAAGGATTTTATTGGCCGCTTTGTCCATGAGCGCGTAACGGACGACGCCATATATATTTTCACTGATTTTGGAAACTTTCAGATTCGTCGGCTGGAGCTTTTGATCGTATACTGTGATGTTTCCCGCGCGATCTTTCACGGAAAGGTAATCGCCGTGAGCGGCGGCCTGAGCGAAAGCATCCCGCGAAAAGGTGCCGATTTTCCGGGGCGTATCGCCCAGATAGAAAATATCGCACAGTTCGATATTGTAGAAATGCTTCTTGTCCGGCGTGTAATCGTAGTTTTTCTTGTCGCCTTGGGATACTACCCATCCAGCCGCCCAGCGGTCATTGTATACTTTGACAATGCCGTACCGGTAATCGGATACGAACCTGCCGCCGGGGCTGACCAGCGCGCTCAAATTATCCAACGCTTTGGATGAATGGCTGGCCACAAAGCAATCATATTCCCCATAGGCCAAAGCCGGGAAAACACAATGAATGATTAGCTCGCCGGAGGTGTCGTACACGCCCCACAATTGCGTATCGGGAGACTGGACCAACAAGTAATGGGTGCAGTTTACCGGCTTGATCGCGCCCATTCCTGTCAGGATATTCCGCGTGGTTATACGCTCCTCGCCCAAAGCCGGCGCGGAGAAAGCCGAGCATAGAAGGAACGCTGCCAACAGAGCGGAGAAAAAAAGGCGGAATGAACTTTTCATGCCTATATACACTCCGTTTTCTTTATTTCTCGATTATGATCCGGTCAATTTGCATGCCGGTGCCTGTGCGGATGATGGCGCGGGAATCGTCGGTGATAGTAATGATCTTGTTATGCTCAAAGGGCAGGATTTCATTGCCATGCCAATCGATGACGCCGTACAGCTTATCCTTCTGCGCCACCAGCAGATAGCCGTTGCCGCGGGTTTTCTCGTAGATGGAATCTACGTGCACCTCTGTTTCCACGCCGTCAGCGGCTACCAGCTTATACACGCCGTCTTCCACCTTCCAAAAGGTGGAGCAGCCGATGGTCGTTACCGCCTTGCGGTCATATTTGATTTCACAGGAAATTTCACCGGTGCGGGTATCTACATAGCCGCGAAGATTGCCGTTTTCCACGGCTGCATAGCCGTTATGCACGTAAGCGTCGGTGGAAACGCTGCTGGTCATGATATTGTTGAATTTGCAGGGAACAATCAGTTTTCCGCTTTCCAGGGAATAGAGGCCTTTCAGTTTGTTTTGGGTTACAAGGGCGTAATCGCCGGAAATGGAAGAAATGGCATAGTCCGCCTGAAGAATTTCGTTTCCAGCCGCGTCTGTGACGAAGGATACCTTATCGCCCTTGAAATTATACCGGGTACCGATCAGCCAAAGCCCGTCCGGCCTGTTCTGCTCCTTTACAGCAATGAAGCCATCTGCCGCCGCTTCGCCCGTAGCCAGATTCACAACGGTGTATTCGTTAATGCCATACACCGGGGAATTGGTCTTTTCCATCGGATAATCATATGCTTTGAATTCATTGTCATACAGTGTGATTTTTCCATTCTGGTCCTTAATGGCAATGAAATTGCCGTGTACAGAGGCGGAAGAAAATTCATCGTGGCTCAGCGAACCGACCGGCTGGCAAGGAGCAGGCTCGTCGCTGAAAAAGTATAGGTCGCAGCGGTCAATGTTGAAAAACTGCTTTCCTCTCTTGTACTCATACTGTTTTTTCGTTGCCTCGCTGAGCACGTAGGCCGCTGTCCAATGCTGATTGTAAGCTACGAAAGCACCGTACGTTTGGTCCGTCAGCACTGCGCCGCTGATATGCACCAGCGCCCGGTTATTGATCCCCTTTTCGTCATCCGTGCCTGAAAAGAAGCCGTAATTGACCTTTTCCAGCGTGGGAAAAAGATAAGGGGTCAGCTGTTCGCCGTCTGTGGAAAACACGCCGCACAGGCCGGTCTGTTTTTCAGTCATGATGACCTGGCCAAAACCCGTTACAGGGGTGATTTTAGGCACGTACTGATGCAGCGGTTCCAGCCGCACCGTTTCTCCCAGCGCCGCAAGCGGCACAGAGAGCACCGCAATCATCAAAAAAGCAGACAGCAACTTTTTCAACATTTTTTAATTCCCCTTTCGTGCCCTGAATAGTTACTGATTTGTTTAATTATAACATTGAAATTCATTTCCTACAATAGAGTCCACGGTAATTATTTGTAAATATTCCGGCTGAAGCAGAGCAAAAAAGCGGCTTTCTGCTTGTCCCTAAAGAAGAGAGCAGGAAGCCGCGTTCCACAAAAAGCACGGAGCCAGCGTTTGCGCAGCTCCTATTTAAGCCTGATTATTAGGTTATGTCATACAGCGTATAGCCCAATTCCGTCAGCTTGTCCCGCATGGCCCGCAGGCGCTGGAAGGCGGGCGTTTTTTTATGCAGCAGCTCCTTCACCCTGCTTTCGGACTGGAACACGATGCGGGTGATAAGCGATTGGGTGTAAAAGGCCAGATAGGGCAGCCGACCTTGGGCGCAGCATTCGCCCACGCACTGGCCGCTGCCGCCGTTTTCCCGGAAAAAGCGGGCGGCGCAGTCCGCCAGGTCGATGAAGCCGCCGGAATAGCGGATGCCCTTTTCGGTGATTTCCTGAACGTCCTTATCGCCGATGCTCAAATGATCCATGGCTTTGCGCGCTCCTTACCTTTTCTCCGTGTCGCCGTGCAGCTGCATCTGCTCGTTGAGCAGATTGATGTTGCCGCAGCCCATGGTGAGCACCAGGTCGCCGGGCTGCCAATGGGCGCGCAGGTATTTTTCCGTATCGTCGAAGGTAGGGGTGTGAACGGCGTTTACGCCGTGGGCGCGCATGCCCTCCACCACCATTTCGGCCTTGATATCCCCAGGGTCCTTTTCCCGCGCGGCGAAAATATCCGTGACCAAAGTAAAATCGGCGATTTGGGTGCAGGTGAGATAATCCTGGAACAGGCCTTTTACCCGGCTGTAGGTGTGGGGCTGCATGACGGCCCACAGGCGGTTGGGCTTCTGCATTTTGCCTACGGACAGGGCCGCCTTCATTTCCGCGGGGTTATGGCCGTAATCGTGGTACATTTTCACGCCGTCGATGAGGCCGGTGAACTCGAACCGGCGGTGGACCCCCGAAAAGCGGGTTAAGGAGGCGGCGATGGCCTCAGGCGCCGCCCCAACCACGTGGGCCGCCGCGAAGGCAGCCAGAGAATTGATGACGTTGAATTCCCCCGCCACCTTAAGCTCCACCCGCGTAAGCTTTTCCCCCCGGAACAAAAGCTCGTACCGGGGGCAGCCGGTGTCGCTGTAGGTCAGGTTTTCGGGGTAATAATCGTTGTTTTTTTCCAGGCCAAAGGTGCGCGTTTCACAGGAAAGCGTTTGGAACAGCCTTCTTACCCGCGCATCCTCCCCCCAGCCCAGGGCCGTGCCGTGGGGCGGCACCAGGGAAAGAAACTGGCCGAAGGCGGCCTCGATGTGGTCAATGTCCTTATACCAATCCAGGTGGTCCTCCTGAATATTCAGCACCACCGCCACCGTGGGGTGCATTTCCAGAAAGCTGCCGTGGAATTCGCAGGCCTCCGCCACGAACACGTCCTTGCCCCCTACCCGGCTGCCGCCGCCCAGGGCGTCCAGCCGTCCGCCGAAGGACACCGTGGGGTCCATGCCGCATTCCAGCAGGGTTTCGGCGATCATGGAGGAGGTGGTGGTCTTTCCGTGGGTGCCGCTGACGCAGATAGCGTTTTTGTGGCCGCGCATCAGCTGGCCCAGCAGGGTAGAGCGTTCCATTTCGGGAATGCCCAGCCGTTTCGCCTCCTGCCGCTCCGGGTTTTCCGGCGAAATGGCGGCGGAAAAGATTAATAGCGCCGCGCCCTGCACGTTTTCCGCCGCGTGGCCCACGGAAACGGGAATGCCCAGGCTCCGCAGCCGCTCCACGGCGTGAGAATTGGCGTTGTCAGAACCGGAAACGGTGTATCCTTCTTTTAAAAGCATTTCGGCCAGGCCGCTCATGCTGCTGCCGCCGATGCCGATCATGTGCACATGCTGTCCCTGATAATCCAAAATGTCGGTCATGCTCCACCTCAATGGTAAAAATTCCTTTGATATTATACGACGAACCCCGGTAAAATATCAAGAGGAAAGCGGGCATATGGCTGAATTTGGCAGGGAATTCCTTTTTTACTTTTGCAAATGGGGCCGGATAACGAGAAACGAGGCGGCATACAGCAAGAGCACCGGCGCGCTGTACAGCGCCGCGCCCGCGTAGGGCCCTGTATTTTTCAATTCCAAATCGTTCAGCGACAGGGAAGCGGGCAGCAGCGTTTCATCCGACAGCAAAATCAACGGCTGTTCCACCAAATTCCACACCTCCGCAAAGCACAGCAGCCCTACTGCGCACAGGCCCTGCGCCAGCTGCGGCAAGATAACGCGCGCGTAGATGGTCAAATGGGAGGCGGTGTCCAGCTGCGCCGCCTCCCATTGCTCTTCGGGAAGGGAGGAAACAAGCAGCCACACCGCCAGCGGACCCAGCGCCGAAAATGCCTGCGGGAGAATGACGGCCATTTGGCTGTCGTACAAGCCCGTCCATTTGCTCAGGCGGAACACGGGCACCATGATGCTCTGAAAGGGCAGCAAAAGCAGCACCGTCAGAAAAAAGCGGATGGCGGCTGCGCGGCGTTTCCTTTGCTTTACCAGATAGAAGCCGCCCAGCAGGGAAACGGGCAATTGAACAGTCAGCGTGGCCGCGGAAATGACCGCGGAATTTTTGAACCGCAGCAAAATTTCTTCGCTTTCAAGCGCCGCTTGATACTGCTCCAGCGTTAAGCCGCCTTTTCCCTGAAGCAAATTTAGCATAGATCCTTGAGAAAAGGATGAAAGCAGCAGAATAAGCAGCGGCAGGGCAAAAAGGAAAAGGAACAAGATTAAAATGACGGCGCCGGTTTTTTTCATAACGCGTCCTTCCTTTTCTTCATCAGCAAAAACCCCACGGCGTAAAGGAGCAGGGCGCAGGCCGTCAAAAGCACGGCGGCGGCCGCCACATATTGAAAATTCATTTTCAGATACTGATGGTTCATGTAGTGCTGCAGCAAATACAAATCCGGGCTGGGATAAGCCCCAAACAGCAGATAGCTTTCCTTGTAAACGCGCAGCAGGAACATGAGCAGCACCATTCCGGCAACGGCCAGGCTTTTCCCGGCCAGCGGCAGCTGGATGAAACAATAGGTCCTTCCTTTTCCGGCCCCGTCCAGGGCCGCCGCGTCCAGGATTTCGGAAGGGATTTTTTGCAGTTCCGCCCATAGCAGCACCGCGCCGATTCCGGCGTATTTCCACACAAACAGCGTCGTCAGCGCCACACGGCAGGACGCAGGATTGAACACGGAATTGACGTCAAACATCATTTTCCACACCGTGGCCGCCGAAATGGACGGAATCAGCAGCGGCAGAATCAAAAGGGCCGCGCCGGGCTTTGCAATGCCGGGATGCCGCAGAAGCAGGGGCGCCAGAAGGAGAATCAGCGCAAAGGCAAGCAGCAGCATGCTCCCGCCCAGCCAAAGCAGATTGCCGCTGCCCAGGATAAAATACTTGTTTTGCAGCACATAGGCAAAGTTGTCCGTTCCCGCGAAGCGATGGTCAAAGGCGCTGCGGATGAAGGCATACCAGGCCGTCATGCAAAAGGGCGCAAGATAACACAGGGCAAATCCGGGCAGGCAGGCGGCTCCCGCCGCCCGGATTTCCCATGTTTGACGTTTTGTATTTTTCATTGCTTATTCTCCCAGCACCATATCCGCCTTCTGCTGCATGGCATTGGCAAAGGCTTCTGCCGATATATCTCCCCGGTAAAACGCGGGCATCATATCCTGTTTCTCCCAGAATAATTCTCTTGTCTCATTTATGGGCATAGCACGCACGATGGCCTCGTTGAAAACCCGCTCCGTACCCTCTTTGATCGTTCCGAAGGAGGGGTCTGCATATTGATAAAAGGCCTTATCCCGCAGCCATTGACCATAATTAAAGTAAAACTCCTGGGATACGGCTTCTGCGGAACTGTAACAGGCCAGGAAATACTCCGCTTCCTCCGGGTATTTGCTGTTCGCATTTGCGTATAAATACCAGCCCGTGCAAATATAAGGTGAATCCTGGTCTCGGACAGAGGGAGGAAAAATCACCCGTTCCGCCTGATCCATCCATTCCAAACCGCCGCTGGTCACCCGCAGCAGGGTATTGGCGGGCAAGATATAGCTGTAGCTTTTCTCCCGCCCAATCAGTTTTTCCTGCGGATACAGGAGTCCTTTGTCATTCATATCTTTGTACAGTTTGAGGAGCCGCAGATATTCTTCTGTCTCAAATTCTGCCGTGCTGGCGTACATATCCATGTGGGCGGCTTGGTACTGATCCAGAAAATAGGGAGAATTGTCATCGCACAGGAGATAAATATGCTCCTCGTGGGTTTGATTCCAGGCATCCGTTTTTTGTATCAGCGCTTCAAATTCCTCCATGCTCCACGCGCCATCGGGAATGCTCCAACCGATTTTTTCCGCCCATTCCCCGCTCACCGCAAAAGCATACAACCCTATCATTCTCAAAACCCCAAACTGTCTTCCATCGACAGATACCAGTCCTTTCAAGTCGCGCCAGGCTTCCCAGTTTTCTTGTATGTCCGCGTTATCGGTCAGGTCCCGAACGACACCGTTTTTCAGCATCATGCCGCCCGGCGTGCTGAGGGAGAATAAGTTGCCAAACACATCGATGCCTCCCTCTCCGGCCATCAATTCCGTGTTCACTACCCGCACATCCTCAATGTGCCGAAACACCAATTCTACGTCCGGGTATTTCTCATGGAAGCGCCTGATGGCTGCTTCCATGACGGGCGCATCCGCGTTGCCTCCGTTCACAATGTACAATTCATGCAGCACCTTTTTACCGCTGAGCGCGCTGATGCGGAGGCCTTTGGCATCCTCCGGCATCAAGCCCAGCAGGTACAGACTGTCCCGGTTGCGGCTTACATACTCCGCCCAAGCGGGCACTTTTTCCCCTGTATCCTGCATTTCTCCGGTGCGGGCGTTGATGAGCAGCAAACGCTTCTGCCCGCTGGCTTCGCTTTGGGTCAGGGCCAGGGCAAAGGGGTCCCCTTCGGTTTCCAGGCCCGCCGTCAAAGACAGAATGCCGCCAGCCTGGACAGGCTGACACTGAAGCCGTCGATTGATTAAGTCAATGACGGCCAATTCCTTTCTCTCCCCACTGTAGGCGTACAGCCGCCCATCGTAAGCGCAAAAGGCGGTGATGCCTTCATTTGTCCAGTCCTTCACGGATAGAGGCGCTTCCTGATACGCTCCGAAAGGGTGAACCTGCACCACCTGGCCCTGGGCCTGGGCGGTATTGGCCAAGATGTACGCGACGCTGCCGGATACCTGCAAATCAACGATGCTGTATTTGCTGTTGATGATGCAGCCCGGCGTATGGGCATAGCCTCCCGCGGTGATGTTTTTCAGCCAGGTTTGTCCATCCTGCCGGGTGATGTAATAAAGGCCGGTTTCCATATCATCCGCCGCGATGAAGCGGATGTTTTCATCCTCCAGAATCACCCGGGGACGCTTGTCGCCCTCCCCTTGGTAGGTCAATTGCCCATCCGCGTACCGCCACAGGCCATAGGCGCTGATAGCCGCGGGCTTGTTCATCAGCGCCAGGGCCAGGGCGGTGGCCGTAATCAGCAGCAGGGAAAGCGCCAGAACCGGCGCGGCGATTCTTTTCTTCACAGCGGGGATGCGTTTTGCCGCCTTTTTTTGATGCTGCGCGATGATGCGCTCCGCCAGGCCGCCGTCCCCTTTCAGCCCGGCATAGCCAGTATTGACCGCGTTTCGGATGGTATCATAGTCCAAAGCTTTTTTCATGTGGTTTTCCTCCCTGGCTCTGATTCCGCTTGAAGCAGCGCCTGCAGCTGCTCCTTTGCCCGTTTCAGCCTGCCTGATACCGACGATTGGGACAAGCGCAGAATATCCGCAATTTCCGCTTCAGAAAAGCCCTGGTAATACCGGAGCAAAATTACTTCCCGCTGCTTATCGTTCAGCCTGGCGATGGCCCGGTTTAAATCAATGGCCTCGTCGGATGGGGGAGGGGCGGCGGGGTCCGGCAGCAGGTCCGGGGTGACGCGGCGGTTTACCCGCTTGAACCAGGCGCTGCGCCGCATGTCCCGGCAGCAATTGACGGCAATTTTGTACAGCCAGGCCTTTTCGTTCATTTCAGGCCGCAGGGCGTCCATTTTGCGGTACACCTTCATGAACGTTTCCTGCACCGCGTCCTCCGCCAGCATGCGGTCCTTCAGGCAGATGAAGCAAAGCCGCTTCAGCTCCGTCTGGTAAGCGTCCACCAGGCGGTGAAGCGTCAGGTCCCGTTGCTCGTTGGTCAGGCTCAAGCGCTGTTCCCTCCTTCCCATCTATTCTATATACGGCTGCACAAGGCGAATTTATCGTGCGCCGCAGCCTATTTTTTTGCAGCAAAAAAAGGCGCAGGCAAACGCTTCCCCCGTGCGGGGAAAGGCTTGCTTGCGCTGGCAGGCTCAAAAAACGGTTAGTTGCCGGAGAAATTCTGGCGCAGGGCGCGCAGGGCGTCCAGCTGCTGGGCCAGGCCCATATCGGCCTGCTCCATCATCTGGCTCACGGCGTCGTGCATGCGGGCGGAATACTCGTCGCAGTCCCGATGGGCGCTTTCCAGCATTTCCTGGGCCTCGGCCTGGGCGCGGGCGATGATTTCGCTGTCGGCCACCATTTGCTGGGCCTGGGCCTGGGCGTCGGCCACCAAGGCGTTGGCGCGGCCCTGGGCGTCGGCCATCATGGCGTTGGCCTGGTCGGTGGCGGAGCGCATGGTATCGTTGGCCCGGTTCTGGGCGTCGGAAAGCAGGCTCTGGGCCTGGGCCTTGGCGTTTTCCACCGTGGTTTGGGCTTCCTGGTTGGCCTTCTGGGTGGTGTCGGAGGCGATCTTGTTGCTCTCCGTCAAAATCTGCTCTTCCTGCTCAATAATGGCGCGGGCTTTTTGCAAATCGGCGGGGATGCTTTCCTCCAACCGGCGCATGAGGCTGGTAAATTCCTCTTTTTCCAGCATGATGCGGTTGTAGAGGGGAATGGTCTTGGCGTTGGAAATCATCATGGTCATCCTGTCGAGCAGCTCAAAGGTCATCAAACGGTTACTGGAAGCCATGTTCAGCCCTCCTGTTCATAATCATTCATTTGTGTTGAAAGGCGGCCAGGATATCCGGCAGCACCTGTGGGGGAACATAAGGGGATAAGTCGGCCCCGAAGGAGGCCAATTGGCGCACCATACTGGCGCTGATTTCTCCCGTTTCGGGGGAAGCGGGCAAAAACAGGGTTTCCAGGGCGGGGTTGAGCTGGCGGTTAATGCGGGCCATTACGGTTTCGCTTTCCAAATCGCCCACGCCGCGCACCCCGCGCACCACCACGGAAATGTCCATTTCCTTGGTCAGCTGGGCCAGCAGCCCGCCGTAGGAAATAATTTCCACATTGGACAGCCCGCCGCAGGCGCGGCGCAGCATATCCAGCCGCTTTTCCACCGGGAAGCAGCCCTGCTTTTCCGGGTTGTGCAGCACGCCCACGACCACCGTGTCAAAAATTCCCGCCGCGCGCCGGATAATGTCCATGTGGCCCAGCGTCACGGGGTCAAAGCTGCCGGGATACAGGCATCGGGAATGGTTCACGGCGCTTCTTCCTCCTCCCTTAAGCGGTAAAAGCCCAGGCCAGCCGCGCCGTACTCTCTGTGGTCGCACAGGCGCAGGGGCGGGGCAATGTGGGGCGGCGTTTCCCGCCCGTGCTCCACGATAATGGTCCCATCCCTCTTGAGCAGGCCCCTTTCCACGATGGCCTGGCAAATGGGCGCCGTATCCATGCGGTAGGGCGGGTCCAGGAAGATGAGGTCAAAGGCGTCCCCGTTTTTTTGCAGCATGGAAAGGGCGGCGGTGTCCTTCATGCGCAGGAGCCGGGCCCGGCTTTGGCAGTTCAGGGCGTCAATATTTTCCTGAATGATGGGGCAGGCCTTGGCCCCGCAGTCCACCAGCACGGCGCTTTGAGCGCCCCGGCTCAGGGCTTCCAGGGCCAGCGCCCCGCTGCCGGCGTACAAATCCAGCACGCGGGCCTGGGGCAAACGGTCCCCCAGGATGGAAAACAGCGCTTCCTTCACCCGGTCCGCCGTGGGCCGGGTATCCATGCCCTCCGGCGCTTTCAGCTTGCGGGAACGCATTTCTCCGGCAATGATACGCATGTTAGATCAACTCGTTCTTCTTGGCCGTGCGCGCCTGGCGGGCCTTGATGGCCTTCCGCTTCCGGCGCTGCTGCCGTTTGTTGCTGCTGGAAATGTCGCCGTGCACCATGGCGCGGGAACGGGGGCCCGTCAAATATCCAAGGGGGAAGCCTACCAGCGGAAGGCAGGCCAGCAGGGGGCTCAGCCGGTCCATAAGCAGCAGGGCGTCCTTATTGTCCACGGTGGCGATGTTGGCGAAGGGGAAGATCAAAATGCGGTCCACCATGCGCAGGATATCCATTACCGTGATGCTGATGGGGTGGGAATAATATTGCAGGGGCGCGGTCACTTCCGTTTGCGTGCTGTAGCCGGCCACCCACTTGGGCAGGCTTTGCAGGGCGTACACCTGCTTTTGGGCGGTAAAGGCGTGAGGCAGCGTAAGCAAAAGCACGGGAATGGCGGCCACCAGGGCGATGAGCACGCCCTTGAGGGGATGGTAGCAGCGCTCCTTATCCTTTTCCTCCACTTCCCGGCCCGATTCCTGGCGGATATAGGTGATTTCGCCGTAGGCTACCTCCGCTTCGCCCAGCCGCGCCCCGTCCAAATACACAATGGCGGCGCACACCAGCACCATCATCAGGTTCATCAGCACCCGCAGGAAGGCGTTGGAAAACTGCAGGGCGCTGCCCACCATCAGATACAGGAAGGCGAACATGAGAAAATACGCCATCAGCCTCAGGCTCCGCTTGAGCGCGGCGCCGTCATAGGAATTGCCCTTCATGTAAGGCTTGAACACCAGGGCGCGCTTGTTTTTGTTTTTTTTGGTTTGATTGGTCTGCATGGTATTCTCCTTCAATCATCTTCTGCGTGGACATAAAGGATGGGCACCCGCGCCGTGGCGGCCAGGAGCATTTCATAGCTGATGGTGCCCGCCCAGGAGGCCAATTCCTCCGCGGAAATTTCGTCCTCCCCCTGCCTGCCCAGCAGCACCGCAGGGGCGCCGGGGCCGCAGCGTTTCGCCTCCACGCGGCTCACATCCACCATGATCTGGTCCATACACACCCGGCCCAGCACCGGGCAGCGCACGCCGCCAATGAGCACCTGGGCTTTGCCGGACAAAGCCCTGTGATACCCGTCGCCATAGCCCACGGGCAAGGTGGCCACGCGGGTTTCCTTCTCCGTCCTGTAAGCGCAGCCATAGCTTACGCAGGCGCCGGCGGGCAGCGTTTTTACATACACCACCTCCGTGTGCCAGGACAGGGCGGGCACAAGGGGCGGCGAATCGGGCAGCGGGGGACAGCCGTAGAGGGAAATGCCCTGCCGCACCATCTGATACCGCGCCTGGGGAAAGCGCAGGGACGCCGCGCTGGCCGCGGCGTGCACCAGCAGGCCCGGCGGCAGCAGAGCGCGCAGGCGGTCAAAGGCCGCGATCTGCATGAGGGAATACGCCGCGTCCCCGCTGTCGGCGTCGGCAAAGTGGGTAAAAGCGCCGGTGAGGCGCACGTGGGGGCAGGCGGCAATGGCGCTGAGCACGCGCCGCACGTCCGCCTCCGTCCGCGCGCCGATGCGGCCCATGCCGGTATCGCATTTAAGGTGCACAGCCACGGTCTTGTCCATTTGGGCCGCCGCCTGCTCCAGCAATTGCACCCGTTCTTCGTCGCACACCGTTTGGGTCAAATCCCATCGGACGCTGGCCTCCGCCCCGCGGGCATTCACCAGGCCCAGCACCAGGATGGGGGCGGTCACCCCCGCCTTGCGCAGGGTTTCGCCCTCCTCCGGAATGGCGACGCCCAAAAAGTCCGCTCCGTTCTTTAAGGCCGTTTTGGCCACCGGCACCAGGCCGTGGCCGTAGGCGTTCGCCTTTACGACGGCCATCATATGGGGCGTGGGGGCAATGGACTGCCGAAGCGTTTTCGTGTTGGCCGCGATGGCCCCCAGGTCCACCTGAATATACGTTCCCCGGTACTGCAAGAAAAGCCTCCAATTGACTCATTTCCGGCTTTCCTGAGAAAACCGGCTTTTCCGCGCCGGGCTGGCCCGTGCGCTTTTTCTATTATATCACAGTTTTCCCGCGATATCCACGTTTATTTTCGTCTGCTGTGTACAAGCACAGTATACCAAATCCTGAGCCAAAAGGAAAGTGGCAGGGAGCATCTTAAACAAGAAAAATATGTCAAAAAAAGCAGCGCGGCGGAAAAAAGCGCTTTTTCCGCCGCGCAACCAGTTAAAGCTTCAGCTTGCCGCCCATTTTTCCGCCCTTGGCCCCGCCCAGCTGCACGCCGGAAAGAATATCGGAGGAGAAGGCGAAGGAATTGCGTTCCTTTTCCTTGTAGGCCTGCATGGCGCAGTTTACCATTTCGTCAATGAGCCCGGCGTAGGGCAGGCCGCTTTCCTGCCACAGATAGTAGGCCAGGGAGCCGGGAATGGTGTTGATTTCGGTAATGTAATAGTTATCGCTGTGGCGGTCCAGCATATAGTCGATGCGGACCACGCCCTTGCAGTCCATGGCGTCAAAGATGCGCAGGGACAAATCCTGCAGCTCCTTGGTCAATTCCTCCCCGATGGGGGCGGGCACGATGCGCTTTAAGCTTGCCATGCCCTTGCTGCCGCCGCTGCCGGCCAGGTATTTTTCGGAAAAATCCAGAAACGCCGCTCCGGAATTGGGCATTTCCAGCACGGAGGCCCTCCGCTCCCCGTCAAAGCCCAGCACGGAGCAATTGACCTCAATGGGCTTATCCAGCCCCTGCTCAATGAGCACCCGCCGGTCATAGGAAAAGGCCAGCTCCAGCGCTTCCCTGAGCTTTTCCCGTCCATCCGCCCGGCTGACCCCGATGGAGGAGCCCAGGCAGGCGGGCTTGACGAACACGGGGTAGGGGAGGGCCGCCTCCACGGCGTTCATGGCCGCGTCGGCGTTCTTTTCAAATTCCGAGCGGGTCATGGCGCAGTCCGGCAGGATGGGAAAGCCGCAGCCCCGGAAAAACCGCTTCATGGTGATCTTATCCATGCCCACGGCGGAGCCGGTAACGCCGGTGGAGGTGTAGGGCAGGCCCGCCAGCTCCAGCAGCCCCTGGAGGGAGCCATCCTCCCCGTGCAGGCCGTGCATGACGGGAATTACGCAGTCCAGCCTGGCCACCACCTCTTCCTTGCCGCCGCCAAACAGCCCCTTGGCCGGCACATAATGCAGCAGCGCGCCGGAACCGGCGGTCAGGTCCAGGTGGACGGGCAGGATGCCCTTTTTATAGGGGTCAAAGGGCGTATAGGATTTGATATCCAGCAGGGGGTCGCCGGTGAACCATTCGCCCTTTTGGCTGATGTATACGGGAATCACATCGTATTTTTCCCGGTTCACGTTGCGCATCAGCTGCACGGCGCTGATGATGGCCACCTCGTGCTCGCAGGTGCGGCTGCCGAAAATCACGCCAAGCTGTGTTTTGCTCATAATATCCTCCTTATGGGAGCTTTCTGGGGGAACCCTTTCTTTGGAAGCCAAGGAAGGACTTTCCCCGGCCCCTTCCAAGAAAGCCGCAATAGGGGCGGCTTTCTAAAAATCACGCTGCATTCGATTACCCTTCATTATAATTATCGGGTAAATCGTTTTCATACATCACCACGTCGCCGGAGCGGAGAATGCCGTTCACAATGCCAACGGCTTCATTCAGATTAGCGGCCACGTGAATGTTTTCTGCCGGGAAGCCCGCTTTTGCAAGGCCCTGTTGGATGGGCGCGGTGTGGCGGCGGCCCACCAGCACGGCCACGTCCACGGCGGAGGCCATGGCCTGGCCGAATTCCTCGTTGTATTTTTCCTCCTCCGCGCCCAATTCCACCATGCCGGGGGTGACGATGACCCGGCGGCCGGGGAAGGCGGAGAGCACCTTCAGCGCTTCCTTGCTGGAGCGGGGATTGGTGTTGAACGCGTCGTCGATGACGGCCACGCCGCCGGGATTTTTCAGCAATTGCAGCCGGTGCTCAATGGGCTTTAATTGGGCGATGCCCCGGCTGATTTGCTCCTTGTTCAGGCCCAGGCGCTTGGCCACGGCGGAGGCCATGAGGATATTGCTGATATTGTGTTCCCCCAGGAGCGCGGTTTGGCAGGGGAAGGGCTCCCAGCCCTTTAAGTGCAGGGTGAAATGGCTGCCCTGGGGGGATACGGAAACGTCCGTGGCCCAGGCGTCGGCGTTTTCTCTGCCCACCAGCAATTTGGGCTTCTGCGTTTTTTCGTACAGCTTCGTCACGATGGCGCCGTCGTGGAGGAACACGCCCAAGCCGTCGTCCGGCAGGGCGTCGATCAATTCGTACTTGGTTTTTTCAATGCGCTCCATGGTTTTGAAGGTGTCCAGATGCTGGGGCCCAACGGCAGTGAGGATGCCGATGGCGGGATGCACCAGGCGGGATAATTCCTTGATTTCGCCCACGTGCCGGGCCCCCATTTCCCCGATGAACACCTGATGGGAGGGGGTGAGCCGCTCCCGGATGATGCGGGTGACGCCCATAGGGGTGTTGAAGGAGGCGGGCGTCGCCAGCACGTTGTATTTTTGCGACAGAATTTCAGCCAATATAAATTTTGTGGACGTTTTGCCGTAGCTGCCCGTAATGCCGATGCGGATGAGCCGCGGGTTTTCCAGCAGCTTTTTTTCCGCGTCCCGAAAATACAGGTGGAAAATCAGGCGTTCGATGGGCAGGGCGGCTGCGCCCGCCAGGGCCACCAGCAGGGGCAGGAACAGGGAGGGGCGGAGGCAAAACAGAAGCAGCGCCGTCAGCCCCCAGGATTCATTCGCCCTTTCCCAATGGCCGGATGCGTTTAGGCCCTTGATATTCAGCCACACGGCGGCCAGGCACACCAGGGTGAACGCCGCGTACAGCCGCTTCATGCGGGCGGTGAGGGCGAACTTCTTTTTCTGGGGCGTTTTCACGGCCCGCCGGTACAGCCATACGCCCAGAAGAATCTGCACAGCCGCTATTGGAAGATAGAATACGGAATCCGCCATCAAATAGCTGGAAAAGCACAGAAGGCAAATGGCAAACGCCGCGTTCAGCACGATTCCGGGCAGAAAGGCCCGTTTCCATTGCCGCCCGATGGTTTTAAAATATCCATGGAATTGATAGCTTTCCAGCTGAAAATAATGCAGCAGCACCCGCGCTGCCAGCACCATGGCAACGACCTCGCCGATGGGCAGAAATACCGGCCAAATGTTTTGCATAGGTTTCATCCTTTATGTCAAAAATGCCCGCACCACCGTAACAAACCGCTGCCACTGGCGCAGATAGGCGAAATGACCGTCGTTTTCAAAGATCACCAGGCCCGCGTCCTTGATTTCCTGTTCCATTTTCTGGCCCATCCAAAGGGGCGTTTCCGTGTCGTTTTCGCCCCAAATTAAAAGCGTGGACGCCTGGATTTTGGGCAGCAGGGGGGATAAGTCCTGAGAAATCACCTTCACGAAGGTTTTTTTCATTTCGTCGTCCAGGGCGTTGTAATCGGCGGAGCCGTACTTTTCCTGGAGAGCCTTCAGGCCCTTTTGGGCCATACCGCCAACCAAGGGCAATTTGGTCAGGCCCAGCAGCTTTTCCTTCTTTTTTTTATATTCCTCGCTGCGCTTTTTCTGTTCCTCGGTCTGGGGCTTTTTGATGCCCGCGCCGCCGGTGATGACCAGCCGGTTCACCAATTCCGGCCAGGCCGCGGCCATGTACAGCGCCACCCGGCCTCCAAAGGAATGCGCAATGATGTCGCAAGGCGCAATGCCCAACTGCACAATGATTTCTTTGGCGCATTCCGCGAATTCCGGCACGCCCCAGGGCTCCGGCGGACGGCCGGACTGGCCGTGGGCGGGAAAATCAATGGCCGTCACCCGGCAATCCTTGGACAAATCCTGGGCGATGGGCGCAAAATGCTTACTGGAGCAGCCCCAGCCGTGGAGCAGCAGCACGTTTTTTCCGCTGCCGCTTTGCTCATAATAGATTTGTACGCCCTTGGCGGTCAAGAACATGGGGCCATCCTCCTAAAGGTTTTGAGAAACAGAGCGCAGATTATTTTGCTTTTTACCCAATCAGTTAAGCGCATACTTTATCATCCGTACTCTGCACGCTGTTTTCTTATCCCCGCGGTTATAAATGAGTTCTTCTTATTGTATGCTGTTTCCTATGCTTCCATGCGCCAGATGTAGCGGCATTTCTCCGTGGCCCCGGCGCACAGGGCGCGCTGCTCCGGCGGCACGGGGGCGATGCGCTCCAGCACGCAGCCCAGATGCTCGCAGGTTTTGCGGGAAGCGATGTTTTCCACGTTGGTGGTAATCACCACGCTGCCCAGGCGCAGCCTTTCCATCAGCGGCAGCATCAGGCGGCAGGCGTGGGCCGCGTAGCCGTGGCCCCGGTGCTTTTCCTCAATGCGGTAGCCGATGTGGCCCAGATAGTACAGCCCAGGGCTTTCGCCCAGCCGCAGGCTCACATAGCCCACATAGTCGCGGGTGCCCGCGCGGAAAATGGAAAAGGTGTAGCCGTCCTGAATGCCGCAGCTTTCATCCCGCACGTCCTCATTGGAAAGCACCAGGTCCAGCACGCTGTCGGAAAATGTGGCTTTGCGGGTAAACAGCCGCAGAAGCTTCATGGCATCGTCACCTCACGGTCAGCATGGAAAAAAATCATTTGTCCCCAAACAGCGCGTTCACGAATTCCTTGGCGTCGAAGGCCTGCAGATCGTCAATGCCCTCGCCCACGCCGATATACCATACGGGAATATTCAATTCCTTGCGGATGGCGATGGCCACGCCGCCCTTGGCGGTGCCGTCCAGCTTGGTGAGCACGATGCCGTTGATTTCCGCCGCTTCCTTAAACTGCTTGGCCTGCTGGATGCCGTTTTGGCCGGTGGTGGCGTCCAGCACCAGCATGCAGCGCATTTCGGCTTCCGGGTATTCCCGGTCGATGATGCGGCGCATTTTGGACAATTCGTCCATCAGGTTCTTTTTGTTGTGCAGCCGGCCCGCGGTGTCCACGATGAGCAGGTCGGTCTTATGCGCCTTGGCGCTCTGCACGGCGTCGTACACCACGGCGGCGGGGTCGCCCCCCTCCTTGCCGCGAACGATGGGCACCTTGGCCCGCTCCGCCCACACGGCCAATTGCTCGTCGGCGGCGGCGCGGAAGGTGTCCGCCGCGGCCAGGGTGACGCTGCGGCCGATTTCCTGGAAGCGCAGGGCCAGCTTGCCGATGGTGGTGGTTTTGCCCACGCCGTTGACCCCTACCACGAACATGACCATGGGCCAGCGCAGGGAAGGCCTTGGAATGTTCATTTCCTCCACCAGAATCTGCTTAAAAATCTCCTTGGCGGCGTCCGCGTCCTTGACCTTCTGTTCCTCCACCCGTTTTTTCAGCTTGTCCATCACCTCGGTGGTGGCGGCCATGCCCACGTCGGCCAGAATGAGAATATCGGTCAGTTCATCGTAAAAATCCTCGTCGATCACGCGGGTGTTTTTTACCAGCTCGTCCACCTTGTCCGTCAGGCCTCCGCGGGTTTTGGTCAAGCCCTGCTTGAGTCGCTGAAAGAAACCCATGGTTTTCCCTCCTTATCCCCAGTCGAAAAATGAAACAAGACGGTTTTTTCAGAGTACAGAGTTCAGCGTACAGTTTATATTATAGAAGCGCGCGGCCCATTGCTTCATCTACGTAAACTGTTCTCTGTCCTCTGTTCACTCTGTCAAAAATTCCTCACTTTTCTAACCCCTAATTATTCGTAGTCCTGCAAATTGACGGACACCATGCCGCTGACGCCCCGCTCCTGCATGGCCACGCCGTAGAGCGCGTCACAGCGCTCCATGGTGCCCTTGCGGTGCGTGACCACCACGAACTGGGTGGTGCTGGCGTATTCGCACAGATAATCGGCGAAGTAGCCGATGTTCGCCTCGTCCAAGGCCGCCTCGATTTCATCCAGAATGCAGAAGGGCGTGGGCTTGAGCTTGAGCATGGCGAACAGGATGGCGATGGCGGTCAGGGCCCTTTCGCCGCCGGAAAGGAGGCTGAGCAATTGCAGCTTTTTTCCGGGAGGCTGGGCAATTACCTCAATGCCGCAGTTCAGGGCGTCGTCAGGGTCGGTGAGCTTGAGCTCGGCGTAGCCGCCGCCAAAGAGCCGGGAGAAGGTTTCCTTAAAAAATCCGCCCAGCTTATCAAATTCCGTAACGAATTGGCGCTCCATCTGGGCGAGCAGCCGGGTAATGAGGCTTTGCAGGTCCCCTTCCGCCTTGGTCAAATCCTGCTGCTGGGCGGTCAGGTCGTCAAAGCGTTCCTTGGTGGCGGCGTATTCCTCAATGGCCGCCACGTTCACATGGCCCATTTCCCGGATGCGGCTGCGCAGCGCGGCGGCTTCCTTATCGCTGGAGGACAAATCGAACTTGCCCTCCGCCCGGAATTCCTCCGCCCCGGCATAGGTGAGATCGTAGGTGTTGAAAATATGGTCGGTCATCACCTTCAGCTCGTTTTCCGCCCGGTCCAGGCTCAGCTCCGTGCGGTGAAGCTTCATGCTGTCCTCGTCGTAGGCTTTGTGAATTTCTTCGCTCAGGCGCACGCAATCCCGCTGTTTTTGGGCTTTTTCCTGGCGGCTTTCCTCCAGCGCGTCCACGCGCTCCTTTTCCTGGGCCACCTTTTCTTCCTGGGCGGCGCAGGCCTCCGTTTGCGCCTGCAATTCCGCCTGGGCCTTTTGAAGCTGCGCTTCCCGCTCTTCCTTATCCCGGCGCAAAGCGTCCAGGGCGCGGGAAAGCTGGGAAAGCTCCTGGTCCCGCCGGGCCTTGTCCCGGCGCAGGGTGTCCAGGGCGTAGGATAATTCCGCAAAATCCAGGCGCATTTTCGTCACCCGGTCCCGCTGGGCGTCGGCCTGCTCGCGGGCGAGGAACAGGGCTTTTTGCAATTCCTCGGTTTTTTGGTCCATGGCTTCCCGGTCAATGGTTTCGCTTTCGGCCAGGGTTTGGGCCTGGGCCAGGTCCCGTTCGATTTCGGCGATGCTTTCCTGCAATTGCTGGCGGGCGTCGCGGGTGCGGTCCAGCTGCTGGGAGGCGGCGGTCAATTCCGCCTTGGCGTTGAACACCCGCTCCTGCTCGCGGGCCACGGCAATTTCCTCCTGATGCACCCGGTCCATGGCTTCGTTGCGCAGGCGCTTTAATTCCTCCCGGCGTTCCTGGAGGGCCGAAAGCTCCTCCCGCAGGGCGGCCAAATCGGCCCGCTCCTGAGAAAGCGCGCGCTGCAATTCCTTCATTTCGCGCTCCCGGCCCAGCAGGCTCACCGCGCTTTTTTGCGCCGTGCCGCCGGTCATGGAGCCGCCGGAGTGCATCACGTCGCCCCCCAGCGTCACCAGCCGGAAGGCGTGGCGGCCCGCCCGCATGATGGGGATGCCGCTGTCCAGGTCCTTCGCGATCACGGTGCGGCCCAGCAAATTTTCCATAATGCCCTGGTATTCGGGCGCGTAGGAAATCAATTCGCTGGCCACGCCCAGGCAGCCCGGCATGGAAAGCAGGCGGCGCTCCTCCTGGGTGAGCACCCGGCTTTTTACCGAGGTCATGGGCAAAAAGGTGGCCCGGCCCAGGCGGTTATTGCGCAGGTGGTCGATCATGCGCTTGGCGGCTTCTTCGTTTTCCGTAACGATATTTTGCAGCGCCCCGCCCAGCACCATATCGATGGCGGTTTCCAATTCCTTGGGCACCTGCATGAGCCGCGCCACCACGCCCCGCACGGCGGGGTCGTTCTGGGCGAAGGAAAGGGCCCGGCGGACGGACTGGTTGTAGCCCTCCATTTCCCGGCTCATTTCTTCCATCAGGCGCAGGCGGCTCACATCGCCCTGGAATTTTGCGTTCAGGCTTTGGGCGCGTTCGGCTTTTTCCTGGGTTTCCTGGGTAAGAGACCGGAGGTTGGCCTCCGTCTGCACGGCGTCGGCCTTGAGCCGCTCCAGCCCCTGGTCTACCTGGGCGGCCTGCTGCTCGGCGCCGCGCAGGGCCAGAACCAATTCCTGCTGGCGCTTGCCGCCCTCCTGAATGCTCTGCTCAATTTCGCTCAAGCGGTTTTTCATTTGGGCCGAAATGGCCTGCTGCCGGGCCTGCTGGTTGCGCACGTCGGACAGCCGGTTCATGGCCGAAAGGATATCCGCTTTATGCTTATCCAGAGCGGCTTCCTTTTCCTGGGCGCTGTCCAGGCAGCGGTCCAGCTTTTCCTGCTCCCGGTCCAAATCGTTTTGGGCCTGCTGGAGCGCCTGGCCGCTTTGCTGGGTATCCTGCTCCCCTTTTTCAAACAGGGAACGCAGCTCCTCCTGCTTGCGCAGGTTTTCAGCCATTTCGCCCTCGATACGGCTCAGGTTTTCCCGGCCGGATTCAATCTGGTGGGCGGTGCGTTCCCGCGCGGACTGCATTTCGTGCAGGCCGTCGGTCATGTTCAAATGCCGCTGGCGGGCGGCGGCCAATTCTTCCTCCAGCCGGGCGATGGCTTCCTCCAATTGTTCCCGCCCGGCGGCGTTTTCGTTCAGGCGCGCTTCATGGTGGAGCAGCACGTCCTTGAGCCCTTCGATGGTTTGGCCCAGGGCGGCCATGCGCTCCTTTACCTTATCGTGGCGGATCAGGAAAATATTGATTTCCAAATGCTTGAGCCGCTCGGCCAATTCCAAATATTCCTTGGCGGCGGCGGCCTGCTTTTCCAGCGGCTCCACGCGGGAGGAAAGCTCCTCCAGGATATCGTTGACGCGGCTCAGGTTTTCCCGCGTGCGGGCCAGCTTCCTTTCCGCGTCCTCCTTGCGCACCCGGTAGGTCATCACCCCGGCGGCCTCTTCAAACACCTGGCGCCGGTCCTCGCTTTTAGCGGAAAGGATTTCGTCGATGCGGCCCTGGCCGATGAGGGAATAGCCCTCCCGGCCGATGCCCGTATCCCGGAACAATTCCAGAATATCCTTCAGGCGGCAGGCCGTTTTGTTCAGGTAATATTCGCTGTCGCCGCTGCGGTACACCCGGCGCGTGACCATAACCTCGGAAAAGCTGGATTTGAGCGCTCCGTCTTCATTATCGAACACCAGGCTCACTTCGCAGTAGGAGGCGGGCTTGCGCTTGGCGGTGCCGCCGAAGATCACATCCTCCATTTTCGCGCCGCGGAGCACCTTGGCGCTCTGTTCGCCCAGCACCCAGCGCACGGCGTCGCCGATGTTGCTTTTTCCGGAGCCGTTGGGGCCCACAATGCCGGTGATGCCTTGGTTGAACACAATCTCCGTCCGGTCGGCGAAGGATTTGAACCCGTGAATTTCCAGTTTTTTAAGGCGCATGCTCCCTTCAAACCCCCGAACGCTTCATCAGGCCCAGCGCGGCGGCGGCTGCCTCCTGCTCGGCCCGTTTTTTGCTGGTGCCCCGTCCCTGGGCGATTTCTTCTCCGTCCACCAGCACGGCGGCGGTGAACACCCGGTCGTGGGGCGGCCCCTCTTCCCCCAGCGTTACATAGGAGGGCATGGAACGCCCTTCCCCTTGCAGGTATTCCTGCAGGGCGCTTTTGGCGTCGTTTTCTCCGGTTTCGGAGCAATCGCCGATCAGGCGCAGCACCATCTCGCGGGCGGCGTCCAGCCCGCCGTCCAGATACACGGCGGCCAGCACCGCCTCAAAGGCGTCGCACAGCACGGAAGGGTTTTCCCTTCCTCCCGAAAGCTCACAGCTGCGGTCCATGCGCAAAAAGCCGCCCAGGCGGACCTGCCGGGCCGCCTCGGCCAGCTTTTCTTCCCGCACCAGCTTTTGCCGCAGGCGGGTCATGGCCCCCTCGTGCATTTCCGGGTGCTTTTCATAGATTTTTTCGCTGACGCACAATTCCAGCACCGCGTCGCCCAAAAATTCCAGCCGTTGGTTATGCTGGGGGCTCAGGGACGGATGGGTGAGCGCCTGACGGAGCAGGGCGGGCCGCGAAAAAACGTGGCCGACAGCCTGCTCCAGTGCCGAATAGTCCGACATGATGATGCGTTCCTTCTTCTGACAGTCTGTAGGGGCGGACATGAAATCGTGCCGCCCCTACGTGTGTTCCCCGCCGGGGGGATATTATTGACGTTCCTCGATGTACTTGACCACGTCGCCCACGGTGCGCAGGGTGGTGATGGCGGCGTCGTCCACGGTCATGTTGAACTGGTCCTCCAGGTCCATGATGAGCACCATCACGTTGGCGCTGTCGGCCTTCAGGTCCTCCACCAGCCGCTTATCGGGGGTTACGTCCTTCACGTCCATTTTCAGCTGCTTGGCAATCATGCCAGCTACAGTTTCGTATACCATTGCTGCTTCCTCCTTTTTACTGTGCTTGCAATTGTTTGGTGATTTCTTGTTCTATGGTATCAACCAGGTTTTTCCGCACCATCAGGGCGGCCTGGCGGATCGCGCAGGCGATGGCGTGGGCGTTGCTGGAGCCGTGGGCCTTGACCACCACGCCCTTTACGCCCAGCAGGGGGGCGCCGCCCACTTCGGTATAATCCATGGTTTTCTTCACGCGCTTGAACGCGGGCTTGGCCAGCAGCCCGCCGATTTTGCTGCGGGTGTCGGCGTAAATTTCCTTTTTAATCATGCCCAGCAGCGTGCCGGCCACGCCTTCCATGAATTTTAAAATCAGGTTGCCCGAAAAGCCGTCGCACACCACCACGTCGGCCACGTCGGCGGTAATATCCCGGCCCTCCACGTTGCCGATGAAGCGGAAGGGGGCCTGCTCCATCAGCGGATAGGCGGCCTTTACCAGGGCGTTGCCCTTTTCGCTTTCCGCCCCGATGTTGACAAGGCCCACCCTGGGGTCCTCCACGCCGCGCACGGCCTTTAAGTACGCCGCGCCCATGACGCCGAACTGGGGCAGATAGGCGGGCAGGCAATCCACGTTGGCCCCGCAGTCGATGAGGCAGAAAAAGCCTTTGCCGTTGGGCAGCAGGGGCGCCAGGGCCGGGCGCTCCACGCCCTCGATGCGGCCCAGGCGGAACATGCCGCCCGCCAGCGTGGCCCCGGTGGACCCGGCGGAAACGAACCCGTCCGCGCGGCCCTCCCGCACCAGCAGCATGCCCTTCACCTGGGCGGAATTTTTCTTTTGGCGGATGGCCATCACCGGCGCGTCGTGGTTGGTAATGATCTCGGTGCAGTCGTCAATATCCAGCCTGTCCCGGATATCCTGGCAGTCCTGAAGCATTTTTTCTATATCGGCCCTGGGCCCGGCCAGGGTGATCTTTAATTCTTTATCGGCCCGGAGGGCTTCCTTGGCCCCTTCCACAGTGCACTGCGGGGCGTTGTCGCCGCCCATGGCGTCCAGATAAATGTGAATCATGGCGTTCCCCTCCATTCCAAAGGCTCATAAATAGACATGCTATTGTACCACATAAAACCGGACTTGACAAGCATTCCCCGCGAAAACCTGGCTGGCAGCGGCATGCGGCGGAGAAAAAAACGGGAAAATTTTTTTCGGTTTGGAAAATCGCTTGACATCCAGGGGCGCGATGGATATACTATAATAGCTGTTTTGTGGTGAATCACGATCACAATGCGCCAGATAAAATGCCGGATCAGGCATTTTGGAAATTAGAAGGAGTTGTTGCCGTCATGAAACGTACTTATCAGCCCAAGAAGCGCCAGC